>SFAU01000043.1 GCA_007096045.1 Microcystis novacekii Mn_MB_F_20050700_S1
TCCACAAAAGCGTTTAAACTCTTCTGGATTCAAATTTTTTACTTTTTCGTAAGTCATGGTTTTTCTGAGTGTTTTACTTTATTGTACATAATCAGTTCCTATTTTTGCAGGAGGTCTAAAGTACAGGTGGCATAAACTAAGATTCCCTTCGGTTTTACCCAAGTGGCAGCCGAGGCTAAAAGTTCCCCCTGTCGTTTGGCTAGTACAGGGAAATTTTCTGGTGTTTGTCGCCAACGTATATCAGGACGCTTGTGCAGGGTTCCCAATCCTGAACAGGGAGCATCGATTAGTACACGATCGGCGATGCTGCGCCACTGAGGACGATCGCGACTATCCCCTAGATGTATTTCGATCGCTTTTAAGTCTAATCTTTTAATATTGGCTTCTAACTGTCGTAAACGGGATGCCGTTTGATCACAGGCTAATATTCTACCCCGATCGCCCATTAATTCGGCAATATGAGTGGTTTTTCCCCCCGGGGCCGCACAAGCATCGATAATTGTCTCTCCGGGCTGGGGATCGAGTAGATAAGTGACTAATTGGGCGCTAATATCCTGTAGGGTGTAATTTCCGGCTCGAAATCCTTCTAAACGCTCAATATTGCCTAAACCAGAGGTTAAACGACAAGCTAGAGGTAATTTAAGATGATTAAAAGTTATATTGGCTGATTCTAACTCATTTTCTAGGGCTTCTAGGCTAGTTTTCAGGGGATTAATCCGAATATCGAGGTCAGGAGAGCGATTAAACCATTGACAAAGTTGTTCCGTTTCCGTAATACCAAAGCGATCTAACCACAATTGCACCAACCAATCGGGGAAACTGTGGAGAATGCCCAATCTAGAAGCGGTATTTTCTGGCAAAATTAAAGGATCGTCGCCATTAGCAGTTAAACGGAGATATTGCCGCAGCATTCCGTTAACCACCGCCGCTAATTTGCCTAAATGACTGATTTTAGTTAATTCTACCGCCGTATTCACCGCGGCTGATGGGGGAATCTGGGATAGATAACGCAGTTGATAAAGACCAATATGGAGAATTCGCCGTAAATCCGGGGGTTGCTGGGCCGCGGTTTTTTTCCCCAAGCGATCGAGCAGTGCATCCAAAGTTCTTTGTCGGCGCATTATACCATAAACAATTTCCGTTGTCAAGGCTTTGTCAAGACAATTTAAGGAACTAGCGGACAAATGGCGATCAAGAGCGCGATCGGGATAGGCGGAGGAGCGATCGATATGGCGTAAAATCAGCAAAGCCAGCTGACGAGCATTATTCATGCCGTTTCTAGACGATTGCGGAGGAATTGGCGTAAAATAGTCAGCGCCGGAATCGGGATTTCGTGACCCATATTTAACTCGTGATATTCAACGTTAACCCCCAAACCAAGCAGTAAATCCCTAGCTTGACGAGCTATGGCGACAGGAACGACATTATCCTGCTTACCATGAATAATTAAGACATTTTGTGGTCCCTGGGGATGGGGTTCACCGTGCAGATAACCACTCAAAGAACCCAATCCCGCCAAGGGTAGGGATAAACCCACATCCAGCGTCATCGCTCCCCCTTGGGAAAAACCGGTCAAAAAAGTCCGCTCTAGGGGAATACCGGTAGTTGCTTCCAGGGAAATAATCCAATCGTGCAGCTGTTGACGACTAGCGGCTAAACCTTGATAATCAGAGGTTTCTAGTGCATACCAAGCGCGTCCCCCCAGCACTTGGGGATGCTCAAAAGGAGCATTGGGAAACAAAAATTGACAATCAGCCAGATCCAGCATAGCCGCTAGGGGGGCCAGATCCATGGCATCCGCACCCCAACCGTGCAGCATGATCACTAGATAGCGAGCGGGATTTTCCGGGGAAGGGGGAATGACAATCGGGTTAAAAGACAGGGTTTTTTCCTCGCAATTCTTTTTTCTCTCTATTCTATAGCGATTTTCCCCGGGGTGAGATGGCTGTTGGGGAGTCTTTTCAGTAATCAGTGAAAAGAAAACTCCGATTACTACCCTCTCCCTTTTCCCTAGGGTCGTTTCATGCTCTCAAATCCTTATCTGGCAAAGTTTTTAGGCGATTTCTCCGAATAAATAGCTGAAAATTTGTCAAAACGTCGTGCTTTGTAGGGTTGATTCATGAATCAACCCTACCCCCTACCCCCCCGACATCGGAACCCCCCTACCCCCCCGACATCGGAACCCCCCCTACCCCCCCGACATCGGAACCCCCCCTACCCCCCCGACATCGGGGGGGGTGAGGACAATTAACCAGAGCTGCCATTACTTTGGAAAAATGGTCTTAGTCGTTGTTGTCAACAACTACTAGAATTAATGAATATACCCACCGAGAATGATCTGGCTATTATCACCCAACCCAGCCTTAGGCCAGTGAAAATTGCGGCTAACTGGGAATTTTTGGGCAAAAAAGTCGATATAAACCTGTTAACAGGCAATTTATCCCCCGAATGAGCTACAATTATCGGTTAAACGTGGTTAATAGTGAGCAGATGCGTCGCATTGAAGGGGCGATTTTTGCCTCTGGTATGCCTGTGGCCGCTTTGATGGAAAAGGCAGCCCTGTTAACGACACAACAGCTTAAAAAGTCCTATTCTTTGGCTGATTTCCCTAAAATCGGCGTTATCGTTGGCCCAGGTCACAATGGCGGCGACGCTCTCGTGATTGCTAGAGAATTACATCTCGCCGGTTATCAAGTATCTCTTTTTTGTCCGATCGCCAAACTCAAGGATTTAACAGCACAACAGGCTAATTATGTCAAGCATTTAGGCTTAATTTTTCAGGAAACTTTAGAATCTTTGGAGGATTGTCAGTTAATTATCGATGGTCTTTTCGGGTTTGGTTTAGAAAGGACTTTATCGGGAGATATTGCCGAATTAGTCGATAAAATTAATAGTTGGCAAAAACCGGTAATTAGTATCGATATTGCTTCAGGAATTCACACCGACACTGGAGAAGTTTTAGGCACGGCAATTAAAGCCACTCATACCTTTTGTTTGGGACTCTGGAAGCGAGCTTTTTTCCTAGATTTGGCTCTACCCTATCTAGGCAAAGTGGAGTTAATTGACATAGGAATTAGTCCCCTTGACCTAGAAACAATTTTACAAGATTCACCGTCAATACTGAGAGTTAATCCCGATCTAATTCGCCCTTATTTACCTTTACCCCGTCCTCTACTTACCCATAAATATCAGCAGGGACATTTATTAATTATCTGTGGTTCTCGTCGTTATGCAGGGGGGGCAATTCTCACCGGATTAGGAGCGCGAGGTAGTGGTGTGGGAATGCTTTCTATTGCCGTTCCTGCTGCCCTTAAATCTTTATTAATTAGTCATTTACCAGAAGCATTAATTATCGATTGTCCCGAAACTGCTGCGGGAGCTATTGCCGAACTTCCCCTAGAATTAAATAATTATCATGTCCTCGCCTGTGGTCCTGGATTAACCACAGAAAATCCTGCTATTATCGAACAGGTTTTAGATAGTGATAAACCGATTATACTCGATGCCGATGCTTTAAATATTTTGGCTCAATTGGGTATAGAAAAATTATCATCTCGTCAGAATAAGACAATTTTAACGCCTCATTGGGGAGAATTTAAACGCTTATTTACTAACTTATCAGGTTCTCAAGATAGGATTAATATCACTCAAGAAGCATCTCAACAAAGTGGTGCAATTGTCTTATTAAAAGGAGCCAGAACTATGATCGCCTCTCCGGGCGGTAAAATGTATATAATCCCCGAAAGTACCTCCGCTCTAGCGCGAGGTGGTAGCGGTGATGTCTTAACAGGATTAATCGGCGGATTCTTAACCCAAATGCCAGATAAACCCCCAGAAGCAAGCGCATTAGCGGCTTATTTACACGCTCAGTCCGGCATTTTAGCGGCAAAAGAAAGGACAGAATTAGGAGTAGATGGAGTAACTTTAGCTAATTATTTATTTGCTGCCCTTAAAGGTTTAAATTAAACTCTGGAGGGAAACAGACGCAATCCGAAAACCGAGTAAAATTGATAAGGGATTAAGTAGGTAGGTGTTAAAAATTGTCAGATACCCCCCTTATCAAGGGTAGGGTTGATTCATGAATCAACCCTACTATGAATCAGCCTAGGATTAAGGGGGGATCAGAATTGATAATTGTTACTGTATCTAACATTAAAATATCTTTCATACAAAGATTTTCATATTAGTGAGATACAAAATTTTAGACAACCATTAAAGCTTAATTTTTTCTGGTTCAATAACCAAACGATAGCCCAATTTTTCTAGGAGAGTTTTAAGATTGGCTAATCCTAAATTATGGATTTCTGGAAGTATCTGATCGATATTATCAACATTAGCTTCTGAGAGTTGCATCTTGTTAATTTTAGCATTAAGTACATCTTGTAATGCCAGGATGAATACTTGAGCATTGCCATCTTCTAGAGCCGCATTTAAATAGGCTCTAGCTTCTTCAGTATCTTGCAATGCCTTGAATAAATCATCTTGGTAGCTTCTACTTTTAGCCATCAGTACGCCTCCGATAATCTTGCCAATATTATTTGGCTGATGAGCTTCCATCTTGAATGCCAATCGAAGATTTGATCGTAATTGTACTTTAAATCGGGACAACCATCAATTGGGGAACCCCCACGGAGGGTTCCCCTACTGCTCTTTCATACATAAAACGGTTAAAAAACTGTATCACAAGTGACAGATATGAAAAAAAATAGACTGTTTTCAGTTTATCTTAAATGTCGGGTGAAGACCCTCGGTTTTACCGAAGGGATGAAACAAAGGCCAACAAATAAACCGCGAAGCACAACTAAGAAGTAGATAGCTGTAGTGGGAGCGTCTCGCTCCCCGGCAAGATACCGAAGCTTGTAGGAATGTTAACCAAAACCACTTATAGTTAAGGAATTTTGATAAGTTGGAGATTGAACAAAGATAGAAAGTCTCTAGCGCTGACAACTATGGCTGTAATTGTCCAAAAATACGGTGGTACATCGGTAGGTTCCGTGGAACGCATTCAATCGGTCGCTCAACGGGTCAAAAATACGGTAATAGCAGGAAATACCGTGGTGGTGGTCGTTTCTGCCATGGGTAAAACCACCGATGGATTGGTCAATTTAGCCAAACAGATTGCCGCCGAACCCTCGCGCCGGGAGATGGATATGTTATTATCCACGGGGGAACAGGTGACGATCGCCTTGATGAGTATGGCCCTAGAGGAAATCGGACAACCGGCCATCTCCCTAACCGGCGCTCAGGTGGGAATTGTCACGGAATCCGAACATAGTCGCGCCCGTATTTTAGAAATTAAAACCGATCGCCTTTCCCGTCATCTATCGGAGGGTAAAGTAGTTGTGGTCGCCGGTTTTCAAGGTGTCAGCGATAGTGATCAACTAGAGATTACCACCCTAGGGCGCGGTGGTTCCGATACCTCGGCCGTGGCCCTAGCGGCCGCCTTAAAAGCCGATTTTTGTGAAATTTACACCGATGTACCCGGTATTCTCACCACTGACCCCCGTTTAGTCCCCGAAGCGCGTCTCTTGGACGAAATTACCTGCGATGAGATGCTCGAATTAGCCAGTTTAGGGGCGAAAGTTCTCCACCCGCGAGCGGTGGAAATCGCTAAAAATTTCGGGGTTCCCTTGGTTGTCCGTTCCAGTTGGACAGATGAGCCTGGTACTTGGGTGACATCCCCGGCACCGAAACCGCGCACCCTGCAAGGATTGGAATTGACAAAAGCCGTGGATGCGGTGGAATTTGAGGGCAATCAGGCGAAAATCGCCCTTTTACGGGTTCCGGATCGTCCCGGTATCGCTGCCCGTTTATTCGGAGAAATCGCTCATCAACAGGTGGACGTGGATTTAATTATTCAATCGATTCACGAGGGGGACAGCAACGATATCGCCTTTACGGTGATGGGAAATGCCTTGAAAAAAGCCGAATCCGTGGCCGAAGCGATCGCACCAGCTTTACGTTCCCATCCGACTAATACAGAGGAAGCGGAAGTGATCATCGAATCCGGGGCTGCTAAAATCGCTATTACCGGCGCTGGAATGATTGGCCGGCCAGGGATTGCCGCCCAAATATTTAGCACTTTGGCCGCAGCGGCAATTAATATTGAAATGATCTCCACTTCTGAAGTAAAAGTCAGTTGTGTTATCGATGAAGCAGACGGAGAAAAAGCAATTAAAGTCCTTTGTGATGCTTTTCAAGTGGAGTATTCTGCTAAAGTTGCTAATCGCGAAATCCCTCACAATTTAGTCCCGGTACGGGGAGTGGCCTTAGATAATAATCAGGCACAAATGGCCATTCGTCACGTCCCCGATCGCCCCGGGATGGCGGCGAGAATTTTCTCGCTTTTAGCGGCAAAAAATGTCAGTGTCGATATGATTATTCAATCCCAACGCTGCCGCATTGTCGATGGTATTCCCCGACGGGATATCGCTTTTACTTTACCCCAAGCTGATGCTAATTTAGCCCAAAAAATCCTTTTAGAACTATCGGAAAGTTTGGGTTTACAGGAAGTGGTGGTTAATAATGATGTGGCCAAAGTGAGCATTGTTGGTTCGGGAATGGAAGGACAACCGGGGGTAGCAGCACGCTTTTTTGAAGCTTTAGCAAAGGAGAAAATTAATATTTTAATGATTGCTACTTCTGATATAAAAATCAGTTGTGTGGTGAATCAGGAAGATGGAGTCAGGGCCTTACAAGTGGTTCACGCCGCTTTTGGATTAGCCGGACAGGGTAAAATTGAAGTACCCGTCTAGGTGGGTGGGTGGAATTAAATATAAGATGAACGTAGGTTGGGTTGAAGCATGAAACCCAACGCCCGCTCATGTTACGAAGTGCGCTAACCCATCCGACAAATAATTGTGCCTACCTACCTGAAACAACTTTCTCCGGATACTGTTACCGCAATTGAAAAAGCACCCGAACAACCTTTAGATTATGGACAGGCGATTCTGGAGGTTGAATCTGTTGCTAAAACCAGTCTGGAATTAAGCCAAATTATGACCGAGTTGGTTGACATTGTGGAAGCCGAACCTTTGCCTAATTTAAAGGATATTCTTAACGATATTGCTAAGGCTTTGCCATCTCAATCCTCTGGACAAAAAACCTATATTAAAACGATTGAAAAAATTGTTAATTTTTCTCAACGGGATATTAATATTAAGGAACAAAATATCACAATGTAATGTTTTGGGTGCGCGCAACGCGCCCCTACGGGACGGAAAAAATGTTATTGTAGGGGCTATTTACTTAAGTTGACACCAATGGAACGCAATTCGCCCAAATGTAATACCATTTTTCTAAAGTAATGGCAGAGATGGTTAATTACCCTCACCCCCTAACCCCTCTCCCGGAAAAGGAGAAGGGTGTAAGATGCCTGCCACGAATAAAGAAAAATGGTATAATATAGATATTTCTCCAAAATTGAGATGCACCCGGCAGAGAAAAGCATATTACCTACAGCTTCAATTAATTAAACTGCATAATTTTCTCGGCTACTCTTTGGGAAATAAAAGGTAAAATTGAGCGATTTTGACTGTTATCTTTTCCCTCGGTAAATACTACTAATAGATAGGGAGTATGATGGGTAATTTCAATATAGGCTGCATCGTGACGCACTTGACTTGTCCAACCAGCTTTTGACCAAATTTGACTATTTTCTGGTAATCCTTGTCCCAGAAATCCTAAGATTTGTGTATCATCTCCTTGACTTGTCCAATCAGCAGGATTAAGACTACGTTTTAGTAAAGACATCATCATCTGGGAACGCTGGGAAGAAACCGCAATACCCCCGACAATAGTATGAATTAAACGCGCCACTGCATTGCTAGTTAACATATTGCGATTCTCCATTAATTCCCCTAAAAAAGCGCGTTCACGTCCATAGGGACCATCAGACCAAGTTTTTTGATTAACGTTAATTGTCGCTAATTCTGGCCAATTTAGGGATTGAAAATAACGATTAACTATGTTTCGTTGTTGTTTCCAAGTTTCAAAAGGACCAGCGGCAATTTCTGGACCGCTAGTGGTTCCCGTGACCAGATCTACAACTAAACTGGTAGCATCATTACTAGAGTCAACAATCATGTCACGAATGGCGCGATTTAATTCGGTGCTTTCGGCAATCATTCCCCCTTCTAACCACTCATGAATTGCTACTAGATAAAATAATTTCACTAAACTAGCTGGATAGGTTCTTTCTTGTCCGCGATAACTAAATCCGCGGGGGGAATATTTCCAGAATTCTTCGTGAGAAATTGCTCCCCCCGTGTTGACGATAACGGGAGGATCATATACTATCCAAGTTAGGGCAATTTGTTCTTGAGCTAATTGGGTAAATTCTCGCCAAGTTGTTTCTAAAATATCTGTACCGAACTGTTGGAGGTGGTCTTCAGTATGAAAAAAGTTCATAGGTGTGCTGCAAAGTCAAGAGTTAGAAGGTGGATAAATTCTTGAGTCGGCAATTCTCATTTTACGGTAAAATTTACCGATAATTAATTATTTGATCGCTTCTGAGTTTAATGTTTATATCTACCGATGAGGTTCATCTCTATTTTATCAGTCTCGATCCGTCTGGGGATAGACGAGAAAAACTGGCTTCTTTGCTCTCGGAAGATGAAATAATTAGAGCTAGTCGTTACCATTTTCCCGAACACAAGCGGCGTTTTTTGGTGGCTAGGGGTTGTTTACGGGAGATTTTAGGGTCATATTTGGCGATAAGTCCCGAAAAAGTTGAGTTTATCTACAGTGAACGGGGAAAACCGAGTATTAACTACCAATTGCAGTTTAATCTCTCCCATTCCGAGGAGATGGCAATCTGTGGCTTGACTTTAACCGCTCGCATCGGGGTAGATTTAGAGAAAATGCGCGGGGTGAAAGATTTAGATAGCTTGACAAAAAGGTTTTTTTGTGCTAAGGAACATGAGCTTGTTGAAAAGTCCGCGGAGAAGGAAAAGTTATTTTTTCAGTTATGGACGGCAAAAGAGGCTTATTTAAAGGCAGTGGGAACGGGAATTAGCGGGGGACTCGAGCGAGTGGAAGTGGGCCTTAATCCCTTAAAATTAGACAATGTGGCGGGGGAATGGCAATTATGGACCGCAGTAATCGGCGATAATTATCGAGCGACGGTGGTTATCGAAGGTAGCGATCGAGTGATTAAAACCTTTGGCCTTTCTGATCTATGATTAATTGGGGAGTTAATTGCCTTGAGGAATTCAGTAATTATTCCTAGCTATCTCAAAAAGCTTGCCCTTAATTATTACTTAATCTTGTTTTCTCTATGCGAATTGCTCTTTTTACAGAAACTTTCTTACCGAAAATCGATGGCATTGTCACCCGTCTTAAACATACCGTTGAACACCTACAAAGATTAGGTCATCAGGTATTAGTTTTCTCTCCCGATGGCGGTTTAAAAGAGTACAAAGGTGCTAAAATTCATGGAGTTACAGGGATTCCCTTACCCCTATATCCGGAATTAAAAATGGCTTTCCCCCGGCCTTCAGTCGGTCAAGCTTTAGAGAGGTTTAAACCCGATATTATTCATGTGGTTAACCCGGCTGTTTTAGGATTGGGAGGCATTTATTTTGCCAAAACTATGAACATTCCCCTTGTCGCTTCCTATCATACCCATCTCCCCCAATACCTACAACACTACGGGTTAGGTTCCCTAGAAGGATTACTCTGGGAATTATTAAAATTGGCCCACAATCAAGCAAGTTTAAATCTCTGCACTTCCACTGCTATGGTGCAAGAATTATCTAGTCGTGGCATTGAAAAGGTAGAGCTTTGGCAAAGGGGAGTCGATACGGAATTGTTTCAACCTCATTTAAAATCCCCGGCTATGAGACTGAAATTATCCCAAAATAACCCCGATAGTCCTCTCTTATTATATGTTGGTCGAGTGTCGGCCGAAAAAGAAATCGATCGCATTAAACCAGTATTAGAAGCGATTCCCGAAGCAAGATTTGCCATTGTGGGAGATGGTCCCCATCGGGAAGCGTTAACAAGTCATTTTGCTGATACAAATACCCATTTTGTCGGTTATTTACAGGGGTTAGAATTAGCCTCCGCTTTTGCTTCCGCAGATGCTTTTCTTTTTCCCTCACGCACAGAAACCCTCGGTTTGGTACTCTTGGAATCCATGGCTGCCGGTTGTCCGGTGGTGGCGGCAAATTCGGGGGGAATTCCCGATATTGTCACCGATGGAGTTAATGGTCATCTCTTCGATCCTAGGGATGAAAAGGGTTTAATTAGTGCCACCAGGAGATTACTAACCGCCAAGGCAGAAAGAGAGGAATTACGACGAAATGCGCGTCTAGAAGCGGAAAAATGGGCCTGGCAAGCGGCCACCAAACAATTATTAGATTACTATCACCGGGTTTTGAATAAAAATACTGTGGTTTTTGCCGCTTAATTGTTGTCAAAATGCTCGAATTTAACCGCAAAAACCTTGACCTATTGTAACTCCTATGGCCAGCGCACCTAGTACCACCTTAGATAAATCTACCCAAGTTGTCAAAAAGACTTATCCCAACTATAAAGTTATTGTTCTCAACGATGACTTTAACACCTTCGATCATGTGGCCAATTGTTTAATTAAGTATATCCCGGATATGACTACCGATCGAGCTTGGGAATTAACTAATCAGGTTCACTACGAAGGACAGGCAATTGTCTGGACCGGTCCCCAAGAACAAGCGGAACTTTATCACCAACAATTGCGAAGGGAAGGATTAACCATGGCTCCCCTAGAGGCCGCATAATTATGAATAATGGTCGCTTAGTTTGGAATCATTCTACTCATATCCCGGGGTTGATTGCGGTATTAGAAAAGTTAATTACCTATCAAGGAATCACCACTGTTACCCCCGGGGTACTTTCTCGATCAAAAGGTCATTGTCCGCGGTTACAATTGCGGATATCAGTGCCGATTCGTGGTGGTTTTAAGCTGATTGCGAGGACAGGAAAAAGTGTTCAGGAAGTCTTTGTTATCACCGATTTAAACCAAGAGGATTTAGCCATGGCTATCCAAGCTTGTTTAGGAAAATAACTGTCGTGGGTGCGTTGTTAAAAGGCTGCTGGTTACTAATCATTGTTTTTCTGTTTTTCTGCTTACATTCTCTCCCTAGTTTGGCAGTAGTGGATAGGGTTCCCTTAACAGTAACTTTATTGCAGGAACGTTTAAGCGCACCCGTCCTTAAAGAAGGGATGACTACCATCGATTTAGCCAATTTAGTTATCGATATCCGCGATGAAAATAAAGAACTGCAAGAACAATTTTATCAACAGATTCAAGGTCAAATTAATCGCGCTAAACAACCCCTAGGTTTAGATTTTAGTAATTCCTTAATTCAAGGCAATTTTATCGCTTCCCGTCTGGGTTTACCGACTCCTTTAACAAAAGTAGCTCTCGCTACTTTATTATCACCGACGGAAAAACAGTTATTACAACAGGACGAAAATTTTTTATTCGATAGCGATGAACCAGTTTTCAATGTCACAGTGTTTCGCGGACCGGTGAAGTTGCAGGGAACCGTATTTATGGGAGAAGTGGACTTTTCTAAGACTTTTTTTCTGCAAATTGTCGAAGCAATGGCAGCAAAATTTAGTCGTGAAAGTAATTGGTTAGAATCGCGTTTTGCTAGGGTAGTGAAATTTAGCAAAGCCACTTTTATGGGAGATGTAAATTTTAGTCAAAGTCAATTTTTAAATAAAGCTATCTTTCGCAGCGCACATTTTAAAAGTATTACTAACTTCCATGGCAGTCATTTTACTGCCGAAGCTTATTTTGATCAAACCAAATACGATAAACCCGCATATTTTACCCGTACTTTCTGGGAAAAAGAAGCCAATTTTTCCCAAAGTCAATGGCGAGATCGTCCGCTATTTTCTAAGAGTAGATTTTTAAGTTTATTAACCTTTAGAAATGCCACTTTTGAAAAATCAGGTGCTTTCCGGTCTAGTTATTTTAATGGTGTGGTTAGTTTTCAAGATGTGAAACTTTTAGATCAGGTAGATTTTAGTAATTCCACTTTTACTAAAAATAGTTATTTGAGTGTGTCAGGATTAGCTTTTGATTCCGATAAAGCGAAAATCCTGGGAGATAGAGGAGTAATTGGTCAAGCAATTTATTTACCAACCTTAGCAGGAAATGAAACAGTTTTAAGAAATTTAGTTCGTAATTTTCGCTCCCTAGAACAAATTGCCGATGCCAATCAAATTGAATACAAAACCGAAAAATTGCGCGTTCAACAGTTAAAACAAAAACTGAAGAATATCTCAATTATTCGCCTAATAAACCTCACTTGGGTAGCTGATTTTCTGCATACTTCTTTCCTTGCTTTACTATTACTATTAAGTCAAGATGGTACAAATTTTAGTTTAGTTTTCGGGACAGGAATCATAATTTTTGCCTATTTTGGCTGTTTATTTTGGTTAATTGATCGTGTGCGTCGTCTCACTCCTAAACCAGTAATTCCTAATCGTTATGAAATTTTTTGTATGGTAACTAGCTATATTATTCTCACCCTTTCAGGTGTGTTTAATATCCTGCAATCTGCCAGTCGTCCCCTACTAACTTTAACAGCTATTGCCCTAATTCTTGTCCCCTTACCCCTAATTTTAGTTATCGAACTTTATCGTCGGGGACGCTATCACGATTTAATGGATAGTTCCTATTTCCTGCAAGATGGTAGTATGCGACAATTACGCTTATTAATCACCCGTTTACCTGTAGTTCCCGAATTTCCCCTCTTTCGCGATCGTTATACTCCCATTCCTTGGCCAAAGCGTTGGAATTGGTTAAATTATTACGATTTAAGTCTCAATAATTTGCTAAAAATAGGCTTTAATGATTGGCGAGTTCGCGATCAAGAATTACCCGCTATTATTTCTTTTTTAGTTTGGTATCAATGGGGTATCGGCATCTTTTATATCACTCTCCTTATCTGGACTCTCTCGCGCACGATTCCGGGGTTAAATCTCTTGATTTATTTAAAATAAACTGTAGATAGTCATTCCAATTAAGATTGAGAATATCAATCCCAGAGTTCATACAGACTTATCTGAAATGACTATAACTTTTAAGGAGCAGTATCTTATCCTATCAAAGCCAGCAATTCCAAACTCAGAAGGATTTTACACCGTTTCAGCGATCACCCAGATTATCAAGAATTGTCAAGTCCTCTTGGTATTTGTCCTCCACCCTTTAACTTCAGTTCCGGGCTATTGCCAGCTTTCTTCTCTGGCATTGGTGTGCATTAGCCGCTAAAATCTGTTAGACAGGTAACTTTGAGAGTTGAGCGGCAACTGGTACAATAGTGCGAACGCTTACGGAAACCAGACTCTTACACAAACACAGCATGAAACAACTCCTCAATTGCCTCAATCCGCTGACAGTGGCCAGTGTAGCCACTATCGCCTTGGCTTACCCTAGCATCGCTCAAGTTAATCTGTCTGTTTATCCCTATCCCTCCTCGTCGAAGGAATCCATCGAATTATACGTTCCCCCGCCAGAAAACAATAACATCGATAATACCTGTACTCAATTGATTGGGGCAAATATCGATCAAGTTATTAGTCAAGCTCCCAATCAGTGGGGTATATTAATCGAATCTATCGATCGCCAAACAGTTATTTATAGTCACAACGCCGATCGCTATTTTATCCCTGCTTCTAATACAAAGTTATTTACCACGGCTGCCGCTTTACAAGTGATGAACCCGGAAGCGACAATTCAGAAAAAATCCCTGCGCGATTGGGTGAATATCACTAATCAGAGAAGTAATAATTTCTACGCTGAAACTCTTTTTCGCTTTATCGGCGGTTCTAAAAATGTTACTGCTATCTTGGCACAATTGGGCATCAATCCCAGTGGTTTTCGTCTCGCCGATGGTTCGGGATTATCCCGTCGTAATAACGCTACTCCCCGCTCGATCGTGGAAATTTTGCGGGTGATGTATTATTCTCCTAATCGAGACACTTTCTATGCTTCCTTACCGGTAGCGGGAATTAGTGGCACCCTGAGAAACCGAATGCGTCAGACGGCCGCTACTGGCACAGTTTACGCTAAAACTGGCACTCTTACCGGTGTGCGGGCCCTATCGGGTTATCTAGAAAACCCCAACCAAGAACCGATGTTATTTAGCATTATCGTTAATAATCAACGGGTTTCTGGACAGTCCCTAGTGAAAGCGATCGATACTATTGTCCTACAGATGACCCAATCTCGTTCCTGTCAAGCTCAGTAGACCGCTGGTAAAAATCGTCCTGTCTCCTGATAACCCGAACTGGGGTTAATAATAGCCATAATCTGCTTCAGTTTGGGTTTGGGTTTGGGGGGAGAGATATTCAAAATTAGAAGGATCTCGCAGGAAACGAAATATTTCCTCTTCGAGACGATGAATTAGATAGGGTTCTATGGAACTAGAATCGCGTAAACAGGCTAAATAGCCTTCAACGTATAGCCGAATCTCATCAAAACGCGAGCCACGGTGCCAAAGATCCACCATGTCATCGGTTAGTCTTTGATAGTAACGAATGGATTGGGTATCTTGGAGCATGGGCAGTAGAACAAAAAAAAGAGAGTGGGGGTAATTGTGTATGGATAATCCTAGGGAGAACTGCTATTCTCGGTCTCCCCTATCTCTATTGTACCGACCAAATCGCCAAAACACAGGCGAGGGAATTTTCAGTGATCAGTAATCAGTGATCAGTAATCAGTGAGCGCCGGAGCAGGGAGAGGAAGTTTGAGCATTTGTACTAAAATTCCCAATACGCAGTTTAAATGCAGTACAGCTGATCAATCAGGAAAACTAATAGTTATCGATCGCTTGTTGCTCACCTTTTTCGGCTAATTTGGCTGATTTGGCTGATTTATGGGCTGTTATAGATTATTCATAGTTTCTTTGTCTTTTTGCCCGTTCAATTTCTGCTTGTAGTTCTGCTATTTGTCGCTGCAATCTTTCGCTTTCGCTATCATTAGCATCAACATTAATTGAGCTTTTTACTCCTGTTTTAGCATAGTTTCCCCGGCGAATTTGACGATAGGATTCCGAGTTAAACCATTCCTGTAGATACTGGACTCTTTCTACGGAAAAAGGATGGGTTAAAAAGGAACCATTACCGCCATTATAAATGAGAAATTTATAAATCTGGTTTAAGTTATCTTGGTCTAATTTTCGGTAGGCTTCCCCTTGGCGAATAAATTCTTCTAAGTTGCATTCATGTAGATATTTTTGACTTCCTCCTGCACATTTCATTAAAGTTCTCAGGACTAAATTTAAATCATCGGTAACTAATAAAGCGGCGCGGTCTGCTGATAATTCGGCTTTTCTGCGCCATTCATAAAAGGCATAAACTAGACCGGTAGTAATGGCTTTTCCTAGTCCTAAAGTGATGTCCCCAAGGAAATTAGCCGCCCCCATCACCCAAAAAGACATTTGAATTAAAATACTATGATCGCATTTTAAATGACCTAATTCGTGGGCAAGAATTACCCGAATTTCTTCTTCATCTAATAGGTCTAAAAGGGCAGTATTAAAGACTATATAGGGATGTTCCGAACCCAAAGAATAGGCATTGGCTAAAGGGTTTTGACTGACATAAAGATTCGGTTCTGGGAACATATCTAAATCCCGCAGACATTGGCGATATATACCGTATAAAGTGGCATATTGACGCGGGCCGACTTTTAGATCATTGCCCATTAATAAAATTTGCTGGGGACGTTCATAGAGATATTCGGAAAAACTTTTCGCTAATAAGTCAAACCCCGGAACTGATCTTAGGGCCTGTTCAGCTTGCTGATCTAGGGGATGTTTAAAAGCTTGACTGGATATATCAGGATAACTTGGCATATTTTTTTCAAGGGGAAAGGAAAAAGGGGAAAATGATAATTCAGTCGTTAATCAGAAATAAACGGGTATTAATTGCCATAAAAATCCCACAAAAGAAGATTCAGATATAAAATCAGCAAAGCTAGATGAGCTTTATTATTGTTAACTATCCTTAACAACAATTCCTAAATTTGATAACAAAGCTTGGAGGTTAGTTTGCACGGTAGCGGGTTGGTATCTCTTAATGGTTTCTAGGGAATTATTAGCGAGTTTTTGCCACAATTCCCTATGATCATAGAGTTCGATCACTGCTTGGGCAAATTCCTCGGCAGTATCGGCAATTAAAACATCTTGGTGGTCAATTAATCCCATACCTTCGGCACCAATTTTTGTGGTAATAGTTGGTAATCCGAGGGAAAGACTTTGACCAATTTTACCCTTCATTCCCGCACCAAATCGCAGGGGAGCGACAAAAATCCGACTCTTTTGAAAATAGGGTTCTACTTCGGGAACATAACCCGTAACAATCACTTTATCACTGGCTAATTCTTTTACCTCATCCTTGAGGTTACTTCCCAATAAATTAACGGTAATGTCGGGATGGGATACCCAAACTAAGGGCATAATTTCTAAACATAACCACTTAACTGCATCAATATTAGGAGGGTGATTGTAGCTACCAATAAATACTAAACCCGATCGCTGGTCAAAGGCAACTTTTTCTGACAGGGAAATTTCTTCATGGATATTGGGGATTACCCAAACATTTTTCACCCCCAAAGAGGATAAAACCTGTTTTTCATCTTCCGTTACTACCACGGTTGCTTCCGCTTGATTAGCATAGTTTAACTCTAATTTCTGATAGGTTTGCCAACTCCAGCTAGTATTTTGATAACTGGGATCGAGATAGTCTTTTTGCCGTTTTAAACGTAGAAAATGCAGGTCAATTGTATCATAAATAATTGGTGCTTTTGTCTTTAAGCGAATTAAGTCCATATACTTATCGCACAATTCGGGACGACACAACCAAACTCCATCTATCAGAGGTAAATATTTGATTAATTTTTCTTCTAGATTATATCTTTGCGGTGTGCCATAAATAACCTCAATTCCCAGCTGTTGCAGGACGGAAGTATAGGGTTGTTCAGGATAGCCATTATCGGGAAAGAAAATCACTGAATAGCCTAAATTGAGCAGTAGCTTAAGAATATTTAATAAACGCACACAGCCGGACTCTCGATCGTATAGTGGAACGTAGGAGTCAATGACTAAAATTGTCGGTTTTCCTTGTAAACGTCGGGCAGCTTTGGGTACATTATTAGCATCGTTATCTAGGTGTTTAGTTAATACCTTTGACCATTTTTCTCGAAACTTAGTTTGATTAATAACTTGATATTGTTTTATCCCACTGGAAAGGTCTGTTCCCGAAGTTATTCCTTCGTAGTGAATGACGTTAGATTGGGGTTGATAGAGGACTTGATAACCCAATTCTCGGATGGCAAAACATAAGTCTGTATCTTCGTAATATGCGGGGATAAAGTCTTGACAAAAACCACCTAATTGCTTAAATAAGTCCGCAGGAACTAATAAACTGGCCCCCGAACAATAGTCCACGGGACGCACATAATTATATTCTGGTTCATCGGGACTATCTAAGCGTCCATAATTCCAACCATCGGCAGAATTCCAGATAATTCCTCCCGCTTCTTGTTGTTTACCATTAGCATAAATTAACTTAGAACCCACCGCACCAACTTGGGGATTATTGACAATTAATTTTAATAAACTTTCTAGACAGTTTTCCAGAATTCTAGTGTCGTTATTGAGAAAATATAGGTATTGACCTTTTGCTTGACTAGCTCCATAATTACAGGAACGAATAAAACCAGAGTTTTCTGCATTAGTTAATACTTTAATTCCTTTAACTAAAGTGGCTAATTGTTCTAATGTTTCATCAGTGGAAGCATCATTAACAAGGATTACTTCATAAGCTAAATCAGAACTTAGGTTAACGCTTAAGGATTCCAAACAGTTAAAGGTGTAGGCAAATTGGTTATAAACAGGAATAATAATCGAGACTAAAGGATTGTCACTACTGGCGATTTCTAGGGGTCGCAGTTCAGCTAATTTAGCACTTTCGATCACCTGTTCTTCAAATTCAGAGGAACTCTTTCCTGTGAGAATTTTGATAATTTTTCGTTTCGTCTTTTTGAGTGCTGATTTCCATCCTTCCTCCTGGAGACTAAAGAGAAATTTTTTGAGCAGCTTCTTGACTTTAAAAATAATCATTATTACCATAATTCTTCCTCTAGAGAAAACCAATCTTGTGCTAAATTTAAATCTCTTTCTGCTCTAACAATAGCTCCTTCCTTTAATTGTTGCTTGAGGTAGTTTCTCTGGGGTTCCATAATAGATAATTTAATCGCTTCATTTTCAGGATAATCACTACTTGCCAACCATCGATCGAGAAGTTGCATGGTATCTTCAGGGAGAGTTATCTGAAGTTGTCTGGCCAGGCTCTTCTGGTTTCTGTGTGGAAACGAGGTCTATACTGATAGAATATCCGCAAAATAGTCTTAAAAGTCTTGTCCAGTAAGCATTTCAAGATTCCATAAGCAAAAATTATCACACAACTATATCTAGACAATAATAATTATAAACCCCCATAGAACCTAGGTTGGGTTGAAGTATGAAACCCAACGTCTGCTCATGTTACGAAGTGCGCTAACCCATCCTACAAATAATTGTGCCTCCCTACTTAACAATTATAAACCCCTAGAGCAATTTTAGTTCCTGTCGGGATAAATTCTGGGGGCTGCGGCGATTAATTTTTGAGTGTAGGGGTGTTGGGGATGGCTAAAAATCTGTTCAGTGTCACCCATTTCAACAATTTTACCCGCAGTCATCACCGCAATTCGATCGCAGAGGAATCTCGCTAACCAAAGATCATGAGTTATAAATAAATAAGTTAGATTAAATAACTTTTGTAACTCTAACATTAACTCTAAAACCTGTGTCTGGACACTAGCATCGAGCATACTAACCGGTTCATCACAAATAACTAATTCGGGACGGGTAATTAAAGCGCGAGCAATGGCTACCCTTTGCTGTTGTCCTCCGGATAACTCCCTAGGATAGCGTCGATAAAATTCCTCTACTGGTGTTAAACCGACTCGATCTAACATTTCTAAAACCTGTTTTTTAGCCGTTTCTAGACTAACTTTTTGATGAATCAAAAGCGGATCGGCGATACTTTCTCCCACCGTCATTAGAGGATTGAGACAAGCGAGGGGGTCTTGAAAAATCATCTGCATTAAGCGCCGTTTTCGACGCATTTTTTCCCCCGACAAAGGGGTTAAATCTTCTCCTAAAAATTCCACTTTTCCCCCAGTGGGTTTAATTAACTGTAATAGGGTTCTCGATAGGGTACTTTTCCCACACCCCGACTCCCCAACTAAACCGAATATTTCCCCTCGATACAGTTCAAAATTGACTTCATCCACCGCTTTAATAAATTTCTTTTCTTTCTTAAAAAAACTATCTAAAAAGTTACCTTCTAGGGTATAATACTGTTTTAAATTATCAACTTTTAACACCGTTTCTCTGCCTTGAATTGCTGTGAATTTTTCCTCCCGTAACTGTAGGTGTAAGGCAGCGGACAAAAGAGAACGAGTGTAGGGGTGTTGAGGGGTATTAAAAACTGTTTTTACCGCTCCCGATTCGACAATTTTGCCCCGATTCATCACCGCTAATTGATCGCAATATTCTCCCACCATCGCTAAATCATGGGAAATTAACAATAATCCCATCTGTTCCTCGCTACATAAACGCTTTAATTCCCGCAGAATTTCCGCCGAAACCGTCACATCTAAACTGGTGGTGGGTTCATCAGCAATAATTAACTTAGGGTTTAATAATAAAGCTAAAGCAATGGCCACTCTTTGCCGCATTCCCCCGCTAAATTCGTGAGCATATTGGGACCAACGATTAGCAGGAATTTTCACTTTTTCTAGGACAGTACAAGCGTGACTTTTAGCTTGACGATAGGTTAAATTCGTCCGATGAGCTTGCAAAGTTTCCACACAATGATCGCCAATAGTCATCAGCGGATCTAGTCGCGTCATCGGATCTTGAAAGACTAATCCCACCGCTTCCCCACGAAACTTTTCTAACTGTTTGCTAGACAAAGATAAAAGCGATCGCCCTTCAAAGGTAATCTCACCTTCCACGTGAGTGCGATTGGGTAATAACCTTAAAATAGCCTTACCGATGGTCGATTTTCCACAACCAGATTCACCCACTAATCCCAGAGTTTCCCCTTTGCCTATACTAAAAGATACCCCATCGATCGCCCAAGAGGGAGAACTTAATTCGGTCGGGTAGGCAATTTTTAGGTCTTTAATTTCCAACATGAGGCGATCGGTAACGATAAAAGTTATGACTTAGGGTCAAGTATGCCACACAAACGGCGATCGAGCATTTAATCACTAATCGACAACTGCCCCTAACAAAACCCGACAATACCCCTTTAAAGTCGCCACTCGCTCGCTAATTATCTGTAAACGCTTCTCCCGTCCTTGCCGCGCCGAGGCCAAAAATAACCAATCCGTCTCCAGCAATCGCCACGATCGATATAGTTCCGTCTGGACCGCGCGCCAACGATTAGCCACCTCTGGGCTGAAATTGTCATCATTTAGTGACAATATCTCCCCCTCTAGACAGGTTTGTAAAGCTTGAAAAGATTGTAACCCCGTGGAAGCATCCCCATCCAGAAGGGCAAAACTGAAATCCTCCAGTTTTCTTAACAAAGATTTGTAGGCTTGATGGTAATTTTTCGGTAGCATCCAATACAAAGCGCGTTAGAATTTGTTACATAAGATTAACGATTTGCCGTCACGGTTGCAAGTCCTCCTCCCGACCAGAGACAAAAACTTAAAAGAATCCCGCCCTTTTCGCCGATCGATCCGATTCCAGTGTTAGAGAGTTAAGCAATCTGGCATCCCTTCGGCCTAATAATTTTCTAGTTATCCCTCTCCACCACCCCTATTATCCCCCCGGATGTAACCCTAACCATGAACGCCATCACTGCCATCCAACCAGAAACCCTCACCGTCCTTCCCCGGGACACGGAACAGAAAAAAGCGTTAGTTTTACCCGATTGGCTGCAAGAATGCCTAATTACCCACGAAAACGCCCCCCAGTATCCCGATATCGATTTAATCTCTAGGGCCTTTAATTTCGCCCATAAACTCCACGAGGGCCAGTATCGCAAATCCGGGGAACCCTATATCGCCCATCCTATAGCTGTAGCGGGATTACTGCGAGAGCTGGGGGGTGATGGGGCAATGATCGCGGCGGGATTCCTTCACGATGTGGTGGAGGATACGGAAGTCACCCCCGAAGAAATCGAGGCTAGATTCGGTGTCGAGGTGCGTAATTTGGTGGAAGCGGTGACAAAACTCTCCAAATTCAACTTTTCTAGCAAAACTGAACGGCAAGCGGAGAATTTTCGCCGAATGTTCCTGGCGATGGCTCAAGATATCCGCGTCATCGTGGTAAAATTAGCCGATCGCCTGCACAATATGCAAACCCTCGAACACCTCACCCCGCAACAGCAGCAACGCATTGCCCTCGAAACTAGAGAAATCTTTGCTCCACTGGCTAACCGTTTAGGGATTGGGCGATTTAAATGGGAATTAGAGGATTTATGCTTTAAATACCTCGAACCCGATGCTTATCGTCAAGTCCAGTTATTGGTATCGGAAAAACGTATCGATCGAGAGTCCCGCATCGAAACTGTTATTAACACATTGCGGGAAAAATTGCAAGAAATTGGCATAAAAGTTCTTGATTTACAAGGTCGCCCCAAACATCTCTACGGCATTTATCATAAAATGCACAATCAGGGCAAAGAATTCGAGCAGATTTATGATATCGCCGCCGTCCGCATTATCGTCGAAACTAAAGAGGAATGTTATCGTTGTTTAGCCATAGTTCACGACCAATTTACCCCGATTCCCAACCGTTTTAAAGACTATATCGGTTTACCAAAAGCTAACCGTTATCAATCCCTCCACACCACCGTTGTTGGTTTAAATGCCCGTCCCCTAGAAGTGCAGATTCGCACCCTAGAAATGCACCATGTTGCTGAATACGGGATTGCAGCCCATTGGAAGTATAAAGAAACCGGTTCTAGTCAGACAACTTTAACCGCCGCGGATGAAAAATTCGCTTGGCTGCGTAATCTGCTCGACTGGCAAAAAGACCTTAAAGATGGCCAAGAATACATGGATGGCCTGAAAAATAATTTCTTTGAAGAAGATATCTATGTTTTCACCCCCAAAGGTGATGTGGTGGCCCTGGCCCAAGGCGCAACACCGGTAGATTTTGCCTATCATATTCATAGCGAAGTAGGTAATCAGATGAAAGGGGCAAGAATTAATGGTAAATGGTCAGTTCTTGATGCTCCCTTGCAAAATGGTGATCTGGTGGAAATTCTCACCAGCAAAAATAGTCACCCTAGTTTAGATTGGTTAAATTTTGTCGTTACTCCTAGCGCCAGAAATCGCATCCGGCAATGGTACAAAAAATCGCGCCGAGAAGAAAATATTAGCCGGGGTCGTGATTTATTAGAGAAAGAATTGGGTAAAACTGGCTTCGATGCCCTGCTAAAATCAGACCGAATGCAATCGGTGGCTAAACAGTGCAATTATGTGGCAGTAGATGATTTATTGGCGGCTTTGGGTTACGGCGAAGTTACCCTAAAAAATGTGGTTAATCGTCTGCAAGAAACAGTTAAAAATCAACAGGAAATTTTAACGGTCAAAAATCCGCCCGATGTCCTAACTGATTCCCAATTGATTCTACCACCTTCTCCCGTTCAAAGGGCTTTACCCGTCAGTAAATCACCGATCGCCGGTGTGGAGGGATTAGTCTATCGTTTGGCCGGTTGTTGTTGTCCTTTACCCGGAGAAAATATTACCGGTATAGTTGCCCATGCGGGGGAAGGTATTGTTATTCACCGTCAGGGCTGCTCGAATGTGGAAAAAGCCGAAGCTGAACGCTTAATTCCTGTTAGTTGGAACCCCGTAGATGACCAGGGACGTTATCCAACTTATCCAGTAAATATTCAGATTGAAGTGATTGATCGCGTCGGGGTTTTAAAAGATATTCTCTCTCGTTTAAGTGACCAAAATATTAACGTTCGCAATGCCGGAGTTAAGACTAATTTCGGTAAACCCGCTTTAATTTCCCTGAAAATTGAAGTAAAAGACCTGCAACAATTTGAACGTTGTGTTAGTCAAATTAAGCTGATGAGCGATGTTTTAAACGTTCGTCGCATCAGTCAGGTAAAAAGCGATCGAGAGTAATTTAAACCTAGAATTGCTGCTCATATCCCCCAAACGGGGGAGTGCCTTTGCTTTTGAATTGGCGCTTTTCGTCACCGAAAAACGTAGGATCGATAATTAATCTGAGCGCAAAAATCCCTATGTTATTATCCCTCCTATCAGTCATCAGTTTTCTGATTAGTTTTCTGGTCGTTGCCCTGATTAAACAACGTTTTAGTCAACAATTGTTAGATATTCCCAATGAGCGTAGCAGCCATAGTCAACCCACACCTAGAGGAGGTGGACTCGGTTTTGTCGTCGCTTTTGCTCTCACCAGCGGCCTCAGTTATTTTCTCCTTCCTCCTTCCCTACCTCTCATTCCCCTCTGGTTGTCCCTGACTCCTTTAATTATTATCGGCCTTCTCGATGATCGTCGCGGTATTCCCTCTAATATTCGCTATTTAGTGCAGTTATCCTCCGCTAGTATTGCGGTCACTTTTTTCGGTGCTTTTCCCCAATCTTGGCTATTAAATTTAGGTTTTGGCGGCAAAATTTTGGCTGTTATTCTCACAGTTATCGGCCTGACTGCGATCATTAACTTTTATAATTTTATGGATGGTCTCGATGGTTTGGTGGCTGGCTGTACGGCGGTACAATTAGGGTTTCTCGCTCTCTATTTTCAGCAACCAATTTTATGGCTTTTAGTGGCAGCTTTAGTCGGTTTTCTCCTCTGGAATTGGTCGCCAGCTAAAATTTTTATGGGTGATGTGGGTAGCACCAGTCTAGGGGCAATTGTCGCTATGGTTTTACTTAATACCCAGGGCAATCAAGGTCAAGCTTGGTCAGCTTTAACTATCACTTTTCCTCTGATTGGTGATGCTATTTATACCCTGATTTGTCGATTACTAAGAAAGGAAAATATCTTCCAAGCTCACCGCAGTCACCTTTATCAAAGATTACAAAAATCTGGCTTGTCTCATTCACAAGTAGCAATTATTTATATGGGTGTAACTCTCCTGATTGCTATTAGTATTAACTACTTGGGAATCCTAGTAGCATGGCTGAGTTTACCTCTGATTCTAGGATTAATTGTTCTGGGAGAAATTTATCTGAACAGCAGAGTTAGCGAGCATAATTTATCAGTGATAAGAAAAGAATAAAATTTTTTTGCTATGGACTGAGGGGTTAGTCAAACCTAGAAAATGTTATGCTAAATCCTATTTAAAAATTATAGGGATCGGGGGGTAAGGAGCAGAAGGAATTACTCAAATAGTTATTAGCGAAAGTCGTTTCTTTCCCTCAAAAACCGATAGTTTTAATCGGGCAAAAACTGAGCTATTTATCTATTATCCCTCCTAACCAAGAGAAAAGAAAAAATTAATATTTATCGGATCAGGTTAGCTGATATGATTAGGGAGATGACTATCATTACAAGGTCAATGAGCGCAAGAACATTATTCGATAAAGTCTGGGACGCACATACGGTTAAGATTCTTCCCAGTGGACAGACACAATTATTTATCGGACTGCATCTAGTGCATGAAGTCACCAGTCCGCAAGCTTTTTCGATGCTAAGAGAAAGGGGTTTAAAAGTATTATTTCCTAGACGGACTATTGCCACCGTCGATCACATCGTCCCCACCGAAAATCAGGCTCGTCCTTTCCTTGACGATTTGGCCGAGGAAATGATCCGGGCGATCGAAACTAATGTTCAAACCAATCATATTCCTTTCTACGGCATCGGTTCCGGCAATCAGGGTATAGTTCATGTGATCGCTCCCGAACAGGGACTAACCCAACCCGGGATGACGATCGCCTGTGGTGATTCCCACACCTCCACCCATGGCGCTTTTGGGGCGATCGCTTTTGGTATCGGCACTTCCCAAGTGCGGGATGTTCTTGCTACCCAAACCCTATCCCTATCGAAATTAAAAGTGCGTCGAGTGGAGGTAAACGGCGATTTAAACCCCGGTGTCTATGCTAAAGATGTAATTCTCCATATTATCCGTCAATTGGGCGTTAAAGGCGGTGTTGGTTATGCCTACGAGTATGCTGGTAGTACAATCGAACGGATGTCCATGGAAGAAAGGATGACGATTTGTAACATGGCGATCGAAGGTGGGGCCCGATGTGGTTATATCAACCCCGATCAAATCACCTACGATTACCTCAAAGGTCGTGATTTTGCGCCCAAAGACTGGGAAAGTGCGGTTAATTGGTGGGAAAGCATTAAAAGCGATGCCGATGCGGTTTATGACGATGTGGTGGTCTTTGATGCTGGCGAAATCGAACCCACAGTCACTTGGGGTATCACTCCGGGCCAAGGAATCGGGGTTAACGAAGTCATTCCCACCCCCGATAGTTTACCAGAAAGTGAAAGAGCGATCGCAGAGGAAGCCTATCAATACATGAAACTCACCCCCGGCACCCCGATTAAAGGCACAAAAATCGATGTCTGCTTCGTCGGTAGCTGTACTAACGGCCGGATCAGTGATCTGCGCGAAGCAGCCAAATTTGCCCAAGGTCATCGTGTTGCCCCCCATGTGAAAGCTTTTATCGTCCCCGGTTCTGAAAGAGTCAAAAAACAGGCGGAAGCGGAAGGATTAGACCAAATTTTCCTAGCATCGGGCTTTGAATGGCGCGAAGCAGGCTGTTCCATGTGTTTAGCCATGAATCCCGATAAATTGCAGGGAGATCAGATCAGCGCCTCCTCCTCCAATCGTAACTTTAAAGGTCGTCAAGGTTCCGCTTCCGGTCGCACTTTGTTGATGAGTCCGGCGATGGTGGTAGCGGCAGCGATTAAAGGGGAAGTCACCGATCCTAGGGAGTTGTTAAATTAAATAGGGTTTGCTGAAAAAGTTTGTTGGTGGAGTCGGTCGTCAGGAGTCAGTAATCGGCTTTTTTCTCCCCGCTCCCTTATCACCCCCTTGACACGGGTTTTAAAGGGGGTGCTTTTTTGTTGTTAGAATCAATGATAGACAATGTTGATAGGATGCGAATTTTATGTTATCACCTCAAATTATTGAACTTGAACAAAAGTTACGAAATTTTTCTGTGGAAGATAAACAATGGTTATTAGAACAATTGCATTACCAAATAGACCTCAATCATCAACAAAGAACTCAACAGTTAATCGATAGCTGGAATGAAGCTTATAGTGATGGATTGGACGAATCAGAAACTCTAATGTTAAAAAAAATACGACATCATCAACGTCACTTATCTGAATAAATATGGCGATTTTTCAAGGAGAAATTTATTGGATTGATTTAGGAGAACCACAAGGTTCTGAACCGGCTTATCTTCGTCCCTGTGTGGTAGTACAAAATGATGCTCTGAATCAGTCACAGATTGGGACGGTGATTGTGTGTGCATTAACAACCAATTTAAGACGAGCAAAAGCGATAGGTAATGTATTATTGGCTGAAAATGAAGCGAATCTACCCGAATCTAGTGTGGTTAATGTTTCACAGGTTTTTACGGTTGATAAGCATCTTTTAACGGAGTCTGTCGGAAGACTTTCTCAAGAAAAAATTAAAGCAATTATTGAAGGAATTAAGTTAGTTATTGAACCTCAACAACTGCTATAATATTGGGTTATAATAAGGATTTAAGAAACCTGTTACACAGCTATATTCCTTTTAAGATAAGCTTCAAAGACAGGATTAACCTGAAAATAAGATAAGGTTTCTGATGTTAATTTATCCACTAAACAACGTCGCACTAATGACTGAATAGCTGCCCAAAATTGGGATTGAGAAAAGTCAAGATTAGCAGTTTTGGGAAACTTTTCTACTGCTTCAGGTTGATTAGCTAACCAGTGAATCACCTTTTTTTCTGTTGCGGATAAACGTTGTAAATGGGATTCAATTAAGGTTTCTATATCCCCTAAATAAATTTCATCTTGCATTTGCTCTAAAAATAAAGAAACATCACCATCAAATAGGTCTAAAATGGTTGATGTGATAATATTTAACCAGCTAGGATGACCTTGATAAAGGGTAATTAATTCTGACCATTTTTCCTGATTTTTTAAACCGTATTCTTGGAAAATTTTGGCAGCTTGATAATCTAACCCTTGAAGATATAAGCTTCTCAAGTTATCTGATTTTAAAGTAATAAATTCTCTTGGTTGTTCCCAACTGATTAAGATTAGACAACTTTGATGAGAGATAGTGACAATTTGTTTAAAGAATTGACCATAATTTTTATATTCTGTTAAATATTGACCAGCTAATTCATTGGGTTTAAAAATAGTCTGCACATCATCAAGAATAATTAAACAACGATAGGAGCTTAGATAATCTATTATATCAGGTAAGGGAATTGATTGAGATTGGGCTAAAAACTGTTTTAGATCATCTTTAAGAGTAGTTAACTGGGGAATATTCTCAAGACTGCGATAAATAATATAATCAAATTCTGTTTTAATTTCTTCTATGAGTTGAAGATTTAAGGCAGTTTTCCCAATTCCACTTAAACCGTAAATAGTTATTAACTGTGTTTTGTTGGTTTTCTATCCATTCTTTGAGAGTTGATATTTCTAAGTTACGTTCATAGTTATACCTTAATTCAGGTGCTTTTGTTAAGTCAATTATGGGGGATTGATGATCATTATCTGGAAAATTTGAAGACTTTTTTAAGTTGTTTTCTGAATAGGGATTATTTTATCTACAGATATTAACACGACTATTGCTAATATTATTACCATGATGGTTAACAAAGTTATAAATAATAGATGAAGCTTTATTTTCTAAAATAGAACGAACATTAGACTTTTTTATATCTT
>SFAU01000044.1 GCA_007096045.1 Microcystis novacekii Mn_MB_F_20050700_S1
TGGAGCCCAGTGGAATGAAGAAAATATCCCTCAAGTGCTTAAACACCGCTGTGCTTACCTAAATAACAGTCTTTAGCTATTGAATAGTATTTATGTTCTGACAAAACTGACTTGCTCCCCTTGGTATTGCTTGATGTTGAATCCGAGAAAATCAAATCCAACGTAGCCATCATAGGTTTCAAGAGTATGGGATATTCTTGTTTTACTAGGCTTTAGCTCTAGTCCCATTTCCGCTAACCATTGTTTAATGATTTCCTGACATTCCTTTATTACTTTTAAATCTTCGTGCAGAATAACAAAATCATCTGCATATCTGATCAGGGTTAAGGATTGTTCGTTTTGGGATTTATTACCTTTGAGAGTTCTTGCATATTGCTTCCCTCTTTCCTCCATACCGTGTAAGGCTATGTTAGCTAGTAAAGGGGAGATTACACCTCCCTGTGGTGTGCCTTCATTGGTGGGGAATAGGTCTTTTCCATCCAGGACTCCACACTTTAGCCATGCTTTGATTTGTTGTCTTAGCTTGGGATAGGTTTGAAGTTTTGTCAGTAGTTTCTGATGGTCAATTTTATCAAAGCATTTACTTATGTCTGCATCTAGCACATATTTGGGCTTTTTGTTGATGCTTAAGTAGATTGCTCCGATTGCGTCATGGGCTGAACTTGCTGGTCTAAATCCATAACTGTTAGGTTCAAATTTGGCTTCCCATTCGGGTTCTAATGTTAATTTTACTAGGGCTTGTAATGCCCGTTCATACATGATAGGAATTTCTAGGGGTCGCTTTTCGTCAGGATTGGGTTTTGGTATCCATACTCTACGAGTTGGTTTTGATTTATTGCCAAGTCTTATATTCTTCGCAAGTGCCATTCTTTGTTTGGGTGTTAGGGATTTTATCCCGTCAACTCCTGCGGTTTTCTTGCCTTGATTGTCTTGGCTTACCCGTCTGACGGCTATCACGTTGGCGTACCAGCTTTTTAGGAGTAGCCTTGGGAATTTGTGGACTAATTTGACATCACCCCGTTGACTGGCTTTGAATATTCTTTTTGGTAACTTAAAGACACATCTTTCAGCTTTTTGCCAGTTGATGTCCTTCCATTCATACATCGGTTTTAATGCCGTGTTTATAACTTTTTCATTACTACTTAAGACCATTCATTCCCTTGAACATTGTGTACGTCAGCATATCCTTATCTACTACAGATAGGCTTTAGCTTCTTACACAATCCTTCCCTATATGAGTCTTGCGCTGGTTACTACTTAGATTTCGACCTATCTAAGAGATTCATAAGGGTTACTTCGTTCCCAACAACCGTATTCCTAACTTTAGTGTCTTCCTCTGTACCGAAGCTGTGTAGATGATTCTGGTTGAACTCTATCTTTTCCCAGTACGTTAGCTTGTTAACATTTTGTTGCCAGCCAATAATCTGTGTAGGCTAGGTTTCAGTGTCGATACTTCTGACGGAAGTTCTTATTCATACACATAGTTAGATGCTAGACAGGATTTGATGTCAGATTGATCCTTACTGCCTTTTAACCCCGCTTTTCCTATTTTGATGACCATTCTTCACAGGAAGGAGTTATGCTGTCACTCCATCATCTGGAGGGATGGACTTTCACCATCACGGTTATTGAGTTGTCAAGGTTCTTGACCTTGCCCTACCCACGTCTGTTAGACTTTTGGTAGGAACGAGTCGCACGGTAAAATCGAAACTAATAGGCTTTCTCCATACCTCATGTTCTAGCATATAAGCTGTACTGAATTTAAACTGCGTATTGGAAATTTTAGTACAAATGCTCAAACTGCCTCTCCCTGCTCCGCAGCTCCCCTGCAATCTTAACGAGTAATTTAGATAATCAACAGCTTATGGTGTAAATGCGCTAGTATTTAACAGTAAAACCAACCTAAAAGGAGGGGGTTTCAGACCCAATTTTTCGATGAGTTTTGATACTTCCTCTCTCAGCAAACCCAACGATAAAGCCGAAGTCTATCAGCCAGTAATTATTCGCCTCGAAAATGTGTCTAAAATCTACGGCCGTGGCGAAACCATGGTTAAAGCCCTCAGTAACGTCAATTTAAGCCTGAAAAAAGGGGAATATTGCGCTATTATGGGGGCTTCTGGTTCAGGAAAATCCACAGCTATGAATATTATTGGCTGTCTCGATCGTCCCACCTCGGGGTTTTATTATCTGGAAAATCTTGACGTTTCCACGCTGCCGGATGGAGATTTAGCCCGGATTCGCAATCGTAAAATCGGCTTTGTTTTCCAGCAATTCCATCTTTTACCCCAGATGAGTGCGCTAGAAAATGTTATGTTACCGATGATTTATGGTGGTGTTCCTCCCCAAGAAAGAAAGGAAAGAGCGATCGCTGCTTTAACGAAGGTAAAATTAGATAATCGACTGCACAATAAACCCAATCAATTATCGGGGGGACAACAGCAGCGCGTCGCTATTGCCCGGGCGATTGTCAATCAACCCATATTATTACTTGCCGATGAACCGACGGGGGCGCTGGACTCGAAAACGACCCAAGAGGTGATGGCTATTTTCTCGGAATTGAATAACAGTGGCATTACTATCGTGATGGTAACTCACGAGGCCGATGTGGCGCGTCACTCCCAGCGCATTATCTGGTTTAAAGATGGTGAAGTGGTTTATCCTAATCTCGCACCGACGGATTTACATGAGGTGATTGGGTAGGGTGGGGATTTTTCGGTTATCAGTGAACAGTAATCAGTAATCAGTGAAAAGAAAATGGCAACTTCCTCATTAGGGTTTGCTGAAAAAGCTTGTTGGTGGGGTTAGGAGTCAGACTTCGGACGTTCGGCGAGACTTCGGATGTTCGGCGAGACTTCGGCGTGAGCTTTTGTCGAACGCTCAGCCGAACCGCCGAACGGAGTCGGTCGGGGAAGTCAGAATAACAGAATGACCTCGCGTGCCTGGAAGCGGACTCCTTCCTTGTCAGAACAGCTTCTAGGGAAAAGGACTACAAAAAGGTAAAGAAGAGAAAGCCCGGCAAATTGACCTAAAAATGCTATCTGATGGTTTTCCTACCCCAGAAATCGCCCGATTTACCGATTTATCCCCCGCAACTATCGAGGAATTAGGAAGGCAGCAGCACAATTAAAGCTTTTAACCGCAAAGGGTGGGGAATTAGGGAAATTTCGGCTCATCTCCCCACCCCAAGCGCAATTAACCACGTTTAGCGAGGCGACGCACCACTAAACCGCCCCCTAGTATGCCTAATCCGATAATACCAGAAGGTTCGGGCGTTCTGAATACCTGTACGCGATTGTTGAACGTATCGGCTACATAGATCTTACCACCGCCACCGACAGCGATACCGGAGGGGTTATTGAACTGACCGTTCCCCTTACCGGAGCTACCGAAAGCGTACTGGAAGACACCACTGGGGTTGAATACCTGTATGCGGTTGTTGTTCGTATCGGCCACATAGATATTACCACCGCTACCGACCGCGATACCAGTGGGTGAAAAGAACTCACCGTCCCCCGTACCGAAGCTACCGAAAGTGGACAGGAAGCCTCCATTGGAGTTAAACACCTGTACGCTGTTGTTGGCAGTATCGGCTACATAGATATTACCACCGCTACCGACGGCAATACCTTGGGGCATACTCAAATTACTGTTCCCGAAAGTGGACTGGAAGACTCCACTGGAGTTAAACACCTGTATGCGACTGTTGAGAGTATCGGCCACATAGATATTACCACCGCTACCGACAGCGATACCGTAGGGCCAATCTAACGGACCCGCCACCGAAGCAGCGCCATCGAAAGCGGACAGGAAGCCTCCATTGGAGTCGAACACCTGTACGCGGTTGTTGTTCGTATCGGCCACATAGATATTACCACCGCTACCGACCGCGATACCACTGGGTGAACTGAACTGACCGTTCCCCATACCCAAGCTACCGAAAGTGGACAGGAAGCCTCCATTGGAGTTAAACACCTGTACGCGGTTGTTGGCAGTATCGGCTACATAGATATTACCACCGCTACCGACGGCGATACCGAAGGGGTTATTGAACTGACCGTTCCCCGAACCTTGGCTACCGAAAGCGAGGTAAAAATCGGCCGCAGTGGCACTGCTGGCGATACTAATACATCCGAGCGCAGTGGCCGCGACTAGGGAAAAGGATTTGAGCAGAGCCTTTGATAGGCTATGTTTCTCCCCCTCCCCGTGATTGATAACTTTAGATAGGGACATAAAACTTCAGCAAATTTGCTGCCATTATACCCCTTCCTCTAGCAATTGTCAAGAAGTTTCTGGGAATACGTGACAAATTTGCTGAGATTTATAGAGTTTAGTCGATGATTAGAATTGAATTTTGCCGATAATGTATTCCGCGCTACGATTCTCTTCGGCAATAGTGGCGACAAATACAGGATATCAGCACCAGTGACCGAGGGTATCCTAGGAGAAACGGAAAGTAATCCCTGAAGATGTTTGATAATATTTGTAAATTTATTGCCGAAAACTTCTCCGATGATCTAGCGACTTGGTTATTAGGTTCTCC
>SFAU01000045.1 GCA_007096045.1 Microcystis novacekii Mn_MB_F_20050700_S1
AGGAATCGGAGACGACGTTTTGGTCTGAGATTTAATTTAATCGCTGGCATTTACAACTACGAACTTGCTTTAGGCTATAATCAAGTAGCTGAATAAGACTTTTGCAGGAGGTCTATTATAGCTTAATACCATTTTTAGGCTTTTCTAGGTTCTGTGTGAGCATGGTATAATAGCAGAAACGGTGAATCCTGTAACAAAACTTGACATTAACAAGCATAATACCCCTATAACATTAAATTTTAAGTTGAATGGACAATTCTCCTGAACCAGTGGACATAGCTGATATGTTGACACATAAAACTCTGTAAATAGCGCAGTTTATCTAATAAGCTTTTCCCAAATCCTTCTTCAATATCTATTAGCTGTAGAATCAGATAAGCGATAATGCATCTATAGCTCTGTAGGCGGATTCCGTTCTCGTTTTTAGTGATTAGATTATCCAACTTTAGAGGCATTTTTTAAAATTTCCACAGCAGTTCTATTGGCCATCTTTGGATGTAAATTTCGGCAACTTCTTCATGGCTAACTACCCCTTCTCCTTCTAGAGGTAAATCTGTTGTCGCCAGCCGAAATTCTGTTTGACTTTCTAGGTCGCAAAAAGCGACTACTCTTAGTTCTATTTGTCTTTTATATTTTCCTAGTTTACACTTGCCATTTTCGAGGATCTCTAGGCTAATATTATTTTTCACTCTCAAGACAAAATGCTGGTCAGTGATCTCTAATAATGCTTTAATTTTTTGATTAGAAGAAAATACTCTATCCATTACGCCAACTCCATTTACAGGAATTGCTTCTATCGTTTTTACTCCTTCTTTCGAGTCATGACCTTGACCAAAATGGATGAGGATTCCGACCACCTCTGTTGTGATACTATTAAGACCAGAGAATAGTTTTACTTGATGCCGTCCTGGCGACCATAGTAGTTTACTGGTTAAGCTAATTATTGTTGAGTCAATAGGAAATAAAGCTCGCACATTCTCTATTCCTTTCTTGGCAACTAAACGCTTATTTAATTCGACAATGACTTCCTCAAACGGACTGGTTTCTCTAATTTTGCTTGCCAGAGAAAATGTGGATAAATTTACATTAATTCCTTGAAGTACCATTCCACTGCATAAGTCCCTCATGCTGACGATGCTTTTATCTAAAGCAAAACCAATCCAACAGGACAAAAGTGTAAAAGTGTCTAAAGCGGGGTAGTCATTTTTCGGCAGTGGTTTCCAAATATCTTTCATGAGTTTTGGAAAATTTATTAGCAGATTTTATGATCTCCTTGAGGTTTATCTTTACTTCTACATCCTATCTATAATAGGCGTTTTTGTGTGACTTTTTTCGACGTTCAACACTTCTGGATTGGGAGCTACTGTAATTCGGTCTAGTTTTTCCATAATGGTACAAGCAGGATGCCTGTAGATGATATTGATGCAATTGGTAGCACAGGCATCCGCCGCCTCTAAAGAGATAGAAAGATTTAAGGTTAGAACAATGCTAGCCTATGTTATATCTTAATAGAGAAAAACCCCCTTGTCAAATTTGGGCAAATTCGGGCAAAATAGGGAATGTAAATTTTACACACTATTTAATGTTATTTTGATAGGATTAAAGAGGCTAGATTATGAACAGTGGCGAGCAAAATAAGCTATTTATCCTGATTGATGGGCATTCTTTGGCTTTTCGTGCCTATTATGCCTTTGCTAAGTCTCGTTCGGGTCCTCTCCGTACTTCTACTGGCATTCCCACCAGTGTTTGCTTTGGGTTTTTAAATTCTCTGATGCAGTTACTTGAAACTCAAAAACCCGCTTATTTAGCGATCGCTTTTGATTTAGCAGCCCCTTCTTTTCGCCATGAAGCTGATGTCAATTATAAGGCTAACCGGCAAGAGACTCCCGAAGAATTTCGCCCCGATTTAACTAATCTGCAAAGTCTCTTGGCAGCGATGAATATTCCTATTGTGACTTCCCCGGGTTACGAAGCAGATGATGTTTTAGGAACTTTGGCAAAACAGGCCAGCGATAACGGTTATACAGTCAAGATTTTAACAGGCGATCGAGATTTATTTCAATTGGTAGATGAGGAGAAAAAAACCACGGTTCTCTATCTGGATATTAATGCAGTCAAAAGTACATCGGGACAGGGTTATACAGAATTTAATTCCCAAGCTGTCACGGAAAAGTTAGGGGTGACACCAAAACAGGTAGTAGATTTTAAAGCTCTTTGCGGTGATCAGTCTGATCATATCCCCGGAGTGGGCGGAATTGGCGAAAAAACAGCGATAGATTTATTAAAAAAATACGATAACTTAGAGGATATATATGCCAATCTGGAATCGATCAAGGGAATGGTAAAAACTAAATTATTAGAGGGAAAACCCGCCGCCGAAAGTTCTCGCTATTTAGCCAAAATTGCCCTTGATGCCCCCGTTAGCCTCGATGAGGAGAAATTTCGTCTCCGAGGTTTTGATCGGCGTTTAGTTAAACCTTTATTGGAAAGATTAGAGTTAAAGAAAATTCTCCAGAAACTCGATCAAATTCAACAGCATCTAGGGGCCACTCCCACCCTAGAATTAACTAGCGATGCTGATTCTAATCAATTGTCTCTGTTTGATTTACCCCCTGTTTCTCCACTGGTTCTAATTGCTCCCGACATTATTGATACTATTCCTAAGTTAGATGCTCTACTGGCCAAATTAACAACCTTCACTAATCCACATTTTCCCGTCGCTTGGGACACGGAAACGACGGATTTAAATCCTCGCATCGCTAAATTAGTCGGTATCGGTTGCTGTTGGGGAAAAGAATTAAATGATATGGCCTATATTCCTATCGGTCACAGTACAGGCGATAATTTAAATCTAGAGATAGTCCTCGAAAAATTACGCCCAATTTTAGCCAGTGATAATTATCCGAAGGTCTTCCAGAATGCGAAATTTGATATTGATGTTTTTTATCATCAAGGAATTACCGTTAAAGGTCTAGTTTTTGATACTATGGTGGCTAGTTATGTCCTCCATCCCGAACTAACTCATAATCTCGAAGATTTATGCGATCGCTATTTAACTGGTATCACTTCCCTTAGTTATAAAAGTCTCGGTATTCCTGCGGGAAAAACCATCGCTGATTTAGATATTGCCCCCACTGCTAACTACTGTGGATTAGATGCCTATGCTACCTATTTACTTCGAGAAAAATTACAGGCAGAATTAACTAAAATTCCCTCTTTATATCAATTATTCTCGGAAATAGAATCTCCCTTAGTGATGGTGCTTTGGCAGATGGAAAATTATGGTATAAAAATTAATGTCAATTATCTAAAAAACCTGTCCCAGCAACTAGAAAGAGACTTAGCAGACATAGAAAAAAAAGCTTATAAATCCATCGGAGAAACTTTTAATCTTGGCTCTCCTAAACAGTTAAGTGAAATCCTCTTTGATCGATTAGCACTCAATCGCAAAAAATCCAGAAAAACTAAAACAGGTTACTCTACCGATCAAAGTGTTTTAGAGAAACTACAAGGCGATCATCCCCTAATTGATTATATCCTTGAACATCGCACCTTATCCAAATTAAAATCAACCTATGTGGATGCTTTACCGAAATTAGCTGAACCAAAAACCGCACGAGTGCATACAGATTTTAATCAAACTATCACCAGCACCGGACGCTTATCATCCTCTAATCCTAACCTGCAAAATATCCCCATTCGCAGTGAATTTTCCCGGCGAATTCGTCAAGCTTTTATCCCCGAAGATGGTTACTTGTTAGTGTCAGCGGACTACTCACAAATCGAGTTAAGAATTCTCGCTCATCTCAGCCAAGAACCAGTTTTATTAGAAGCGTATCGTAGTAATCAAGATGTTCATAAAGTCACCGCTCAATTGCTCTTTGATAAAAGGGAAATTACCCCCGAAGAACGCAGTTTAGGAAAAACAATTAACTTCGGAGTTATTTATGGCATGGGAGCGCAAAAATTCGCCCGTGAATCGAAATTAACCGTAGAACAGGGCAGAAAATTTATTGAAAAATATCATCAACGTTATGCCCAAGTATTTGAGTATTTAGAGAATAGCAAAAAACAAGCAATTGTTCAGGGATATGTGGAAACAATTTTGGGTAGAAGACGTTATTTTAACTTCGATAATCCCCTCTTAAAAAGACTGCGGGGACTGTCCTTGCATGACATCGATTTAGATAGCCTCAAACTCAACAACGAGGAGGCACAATTATTAAGATCGGCCGCTAATGCGCCCATTCAGGGTTCCAGTGCTGATATTATTAAAGTAGCGATGGTAGAATTGGCAGGGGTACTGCAAAATTATCAGGCGAGATTACTGCTGCAAGTCCATGATGAATTAGTCTTGGAAGTACCGAGGGAGGAATGGCCATCCCTAGAGTCAAAAATCAAGACGACCATGGCAGAAGCTGTTCCCTTGACGGTCCCTCTCTTGGTAGAAATTAAAGCTGGTGACAATTGGATGGAAACTAAATAAAACTATGATCGAAAACAGACAATTTTTAACCCCAGAAGAATCCGCGGATGTGGACGCTGCCCTCTTGACTTCTCCCGAAAAATTCCTGACTCGTTTAACAATTTCTTCCCTACGCTTACTAAAAATAATCGCCGAAGATATGGGAGTAACCCTAGAAGAACTAAGCCATAAACAGGTAATCCAATGGCTAGAAAAAGATAGTAAACTGCGTCGGGAACAGGGGATCGAGGCGGCAGTGCTGAAATGGTAAATAAACTCTTAAAAAAATACCTATTCCTGACAATTTATGTTATTTTTTAGCTATAAGTTGTTGGAGTTAGAACAATGACAATTACCCTAAAAGTGCCTAGTATTGCCTGTGAAGGTTGCGCTAATACAATTACTAAAGCGATTAACAATCAGCAACCAGCAGCCCAAGTATCGGTGGATTTAGGCAATAAAATCGTCACCGTAGAAACCACCGCATCCCGCGCAGAAATTGCCCGATGGATCAGCGAAGTCGGCCATACTGTTGAGTCTGAAAGTGAGAGTTGACATCCTTCTCCGTTAAAAATAGACCTCTGGTAAAAATCAAAAATTGTCGTGGTTATTGTTGAATGTCATCTCGAATACTGCGATATTTCTTAGCAAGAGTAAGGATGATCTAGGGTTAGTTGTCCTTTAGCTTGTGCTGTGTCCGGTAGATAGCATCTGGGGGAACTTTGATTGCTGCTTAATTCTCGTGATATTGTGCTTTGATGACATCTGAACCAGACGGCCATTTGCCGTTGAGATAAATTTCTCTCTTGACTAAGTTGGTAGAGCAAGTTTCTTTGTTCTATGTTAGGATGTTGGCGGCTCATTTTTGGGTCTGATTTGTTGTTGTACTCTGTCAACTCTTGAGGAGTCGTGCGTTTCATTTTTGAATTGGCGTAGTTTGGGTCTAGGTTTTAAAAATCCCAGCAAATCAGCAACGCCTTAGTTTCTCCGAGATGATATTCTAGGAGTGAATCTTTAATGTAAATCCGTTGTCACTTAAGGGAGTTAACTCATGCAGGTAAATAATCTCGGCTTTATCGCTAGTATCCTATTCGTCCTAGTCCCCACGGTTTTCCTCTTGATTCTGTTTATCCAAACCAGACAGGAAACCGAGGGTTAAATTCCTTCCCTATCCCTATTCTTCCTAAAAACCCCGATGATTTCTTGAAGTCATCCGGGGTTTTTTCGCTTCAATTAGGGGAAAATGCTAGTTTCGTCACCTGATCCTAAATCGCCAAAAGTTAAAGTATTTAGGGCTGGCTGAATAAATGTGAAATGTAGGTAAGGTAAGGGTTTTGTGGCTTTTCTCGCCAAACAGGTGCAAGATTTTGAGAGAATCGTGCTTCCAAACCTTGCGTCTTCATCGGCCCGCGTCCTGTAGGGGCGAAGCATTTGGGCATAACCTATCGGTGAAACCGGAGATTTTCTATCCGAATGCTTCGCCCGTACTTTTTGCCGCAGACCCTATTTAGTAGTACAATCGATCGGATTTGGCGGATCTGAGTTTTTGTCCCTTTTGAGTTTGTCGATTTCTCGTTGATTGGCTTTCCGGTCCGCAGCCACCCATAATTGTTTATCTTCATCCCACTTGGATTCCGTGTGTATTGCTCTTTCCCAAAAGCAGGCCGATTTAATTTGTTCTGGATTAAGACCCACGGCTCCGTCGAGGTTGGCTCCGTCGAGGTTGGCTCCGTCGAGGTTGGCTCCGATGAGTTCGGCTCCGTCGAGGTTGGCTCCGTCGAGGTTGGCTCCGATGAGTTCGGCTCCGTCGAGGTTGGCTCGGTTGAGGTTGGCTCCGTTGAGTTCGGCTCCGTCGAGGTTGGCTCCGATGAGTTCGGCTCCGTCGAGGTTGGCTCCGTCGAGGTTGGCTCCGTCGAGGTTGGCTCCGTCGAGGTTGGCTCCGTCGAGGTTGGCTCCGTCGAGGTTGGCTCCGTCGAGGTTGGCTTTCCTCAAATTTGTCCGACTTAAATCAAGAATTTTAATTTTATTAGAGTCAGTTGTTTCAGCCAAATTATCCCCAGCTTGGTCATTCTCAACTTTACGCCGCCCGATTACCGTTAAAGTGGCCTGAACTGGAATACTCACGGAAGGGAGCTTTTCTAGGGCTTTCTGTCTTTCCTCTGGCTTCAGTTGTTCAATATTCGAGGGAATGGGGGAATTTTTACGAATGTAGGAAGTCAGCACTTCCATAATTGTCCATTGATCCTTGGGAGAATCTTTAGCAATTCGCTCTAGGGAATAAATGCCGCCAATTACCACCTCCTCTTTAGTATTACCGATTTGCTCGACAGCTTTCGAGAAGCGCTCGGTAATAAGACGTTCCTGAGTCAGTTGCCTTTCCGCTTGAGAATTGAGATAATTGACAAAAAGCCCAATTCCTGCCAAAAGGGTAGCAATTAATCCCAGGGCAGAAATAATCGTTTTGACCACATCAATGGCAAAGGTGCGGCTGTCTTTGTCTTCACGGGCAAAAAGTCCCGGTATTTGCTGAAATAGCCAGAAGGGAAAGATTAGCAGTTTCCAAACAACTCTGACAAGAGACTGGAGCGATAGCAACAATCTTTTAATTAGCCTTTTTCCCCGGCGATAGGGCATCTTTAGATTCCAAGCAAGAATCGCTCTGGGATGTTGGCTAAAATATTCTTTCGCTTGCTGCCAGTCATCTATCTCATTGCCTTCTTTACCCGATGCCAGCCGTTTTTGATAAAACTCGTAAGCCTTGATCTGGTGCAATTCTAAAGGAATTCGTGGTGATTTTTTCGGAACCATGAAGCGTTTTCCCCGCCAATAGATGGATTTTGCTAAGGGACTGAGGGACTGACAAAACTGTTTTCGAGGTTGGTTGAAAGAGAGTAAAATCCAACCATTAAAGTTTGTCTGTTAATCGAGTAATCGGCTCTCTTGGCTGCTGTGTGATCAACAGGATCGATCATCGAGATTGTCGGTATAGACTAGATCCTAACGTCAACCGTTGATCAAGCTGTTGGGCTACAATCCAGCAAGGACAAGAGAGCCTGTTTACAGAATCGATCGCTTTAAGTGGTGTACTCGGCGTTAATTTTGACGTAATCGTAACTAAGATCGCAACCCCAGGCCGTACCTGTTCCCGAACCGTTACCGATACAGATAGACATTAAAACGGTATCTTCTCGTAAATAAGCCCCGTTTGCTGCCGCTTTCAGGTAATTACTGGCACTAGCTCGATCAAACGCCAGAGGTTGACCATTTTCCATCATCACGAAGTCGCCTAACTTGATTTGCAGATCCTCTTGATGGAAGACAACCCCGGCCCGGCCTGCTGCCGCCGCAATTCGTCCCCAGTTGGGATCTCGACCGAAAACCGCCGATTTTACTAGGGAAGAACCAGCAATGGTGCGAGCAATCTGACGAGCGGACTGATCATCGGCTGCCCCCGAAACCCGCACTTCTATTAAACAGGTTGCTCCTTCGCCATCCCGGGCGATCGCTTTGGCCAGGTATTGACAAACTTCCGTTAACATGGCCTCTAACTTTTGGGCATCCCGGCCCATTTCTGTGATCGCTGTGGTGCGGGATTGACCGTTAGCCAAGGCGATCAGACTGTCATTGGTACTGGTGTCCCCATCCACCGTGATCTGATTAAAACTTTTATTGGCCGCCCGACTTAACATATTTTGCCAGAGAACCGTCGATACTGCGGCATCACAGGTAATAAAGGAGAGCATCGTCGCCATATTCGGGTGAATCATCCCCGATCCTTTGGCAATTCCCCCAATTGTGACCAGACGACCATCAATAGTGGTTTGCAAGGCGATCGATTTGGGGACCAGATCCGTGGTCATAATCGCCCGGGCCGTGCTTTCGCCACCATTTTCCGACAATAAACCTGCTAAGGTCGGTAAAGCGGCGGTTAACGCATCCATGCGAATCCGTTGCCCGATCACTCCCGTAGAAGCCAGCAAAATTGCATCGGCGGGAATCCCTAAAACTTGGCTCAAGGCGGCGGCACTATCGAGAGCGTCTTGCCATCCAGCTTCCCCCGTGGCGGCGTTTGCTTGGCCGGCATTACACAAAATCGCCCTGGCGCTGGCTTTAGTTTGTAGGCGTTGACGGCAATAATCGACGCAAGCGGCGCGCACTTGACTGGTGGTAAAGACTCCAGCGGCGATCGCATCTGTTTCCGAGACAATTAGGGCTAAATCGGGCAAACCGGACGGTTTGAGCAACGCGGCCATCCCTGCGGATTTAAATCCTTTTGGGGCGGTGATCCCCCCTTCTATTTCCTGCCAATCGGCCATTTTCTCCCGTCTCCTACTCAAATTCGACGATCGATTATAGCAAGTAAAAAGCCAAAAATTAGCAAAGGGTTTGACCGTTGCGGGTTGGGGAGAAGGGAGAGGGGAGAGGGGAGATGAGAAAAAGGCTAATAATTTCTTGCGGCAAATTAGCCTAAAATAGGATTAATTGACGAGGATTTTGGGGCGATAGTTTATGGAACGGGGGTTATTGTGGACACCTTTATTAATTCTGTTTATTTGGTTGGCTTGGAGTGGTTGGAATGAATACCAAAAAGTGGAAATCTATCGAGAATGGGCGGAAAACTTCGATCGAGCTAAGTATGATATATATTCTGTCTTAGGTCAAAAAGATAAAATTATCACTTGGGGAAAGCCAACTCGTAAGGGAGTGATTAATTTACAAACTTTTTCCCTAGAGGAGGTCAAAGAAGTCCGTCTGCTAGTTAATAATCAAGTGGTGGATTTAGATGCTCTTCCCCCGCAGGGTTCCCCTTGTCTAGAATTTATTTTTAAGGAGCGATCATCTGAAAAAATTCCCTTTACTGAAGTTGAATTGGCTAGTCAGTGGGCGAAATTTTTACAACAACAAATCTTAATTTAATGGCGATAATTTCTAGCGCAATCTTCCTGATCGCAGGATACCGACAACTAACCATAAACCGATTAAACTAGCTGTAGCAAATAATCCGGTACTAATAATAGTTAATTGCCGAGATTGGGTGCTGGCTGTGACAATGGCAGCCCCGATAATTAAGGAACCAATAATCACACTAAAAGCTAGTCGATTGGCGGAATTATCTAAACTGCGCCGGAGATTATCTAATTCACGAATTTTCAGATTAACATTTAAAGTTTCTGAGGTTAAACCATCTAGTAAAACTTCGATTTGACGGGGAGATTTCAGGGAAAAAGATTTCAAGTCTAAAACTGTTCTTAGGGCAGTTTGTAGGGGAGTGCTACCGATTAACTGTTGTTCAAGAATATTAGTTAATAGCGGTTTGACTTCTTCTAGGATATTAATATCAGGATTAAATTTTCGGGCAGTTCCTTCTAGATTAGCGAGACTTTTGGCGAATAAACCTAAATTACCCGGCAGTTTAATTCTATTGCGACGGGCAATTTGCAAAAGTTCATAAACTACCTCACTAAAGTTAATTTGATTTAAATTGAGGTTATAATATTTTCGCAGCATCCGCTCATAATCTACCTCTAATTGGACTAAAGTAATCGGAACGACTGACTCGGATAGTTTAATGGTTAATTGACTGCATCTTTTCGCATCTAAGTCAACAATTGCTAATAACAATTCTGTTAAAATTTGTTGAGTTTGCGGGTCTAATCTGCCCACCATACCACAGTCAATTAAAGCGACTCTACCATCGTCAAGATAGAAGATATTACCCGGGTGAGGATCGGCATGAAAGAAGCCATCAATATAAATTTGTTGAAAAAATGACCGAAACAAAATCCTAGTTATTTCGCTTTTTCTTTGGGAAATTGCTTGCTCAGTTGCTGGTCTAGAAACATCGGCCTCTAAAATTTGTTTTCCCTCTAACCATTCTAACACTAATAGCCTGGAATTAGTTAAGTGCCAATAAATTTTAGGAATAACTAACTGTTTTGGTTCTGACCAACGACTCTGGGTTAAATTATAGCGCAATTGGTCGGTATAATGACCTTCTTGGGTAAAATCTAATTCCGCATTGACTGCTTTAATAAACTCCTCTGCTAAGTTAACAACGTCATAACTTTGACCAAATTCTGTTAGGGAGATTAAATCAGCAATTCCCTTAATTAAAGCACTATCTTGGGCGACAATTTTTTCGATACCCGGACGCAAGACTTTAATCGCTACTTCCTCCCCAGATAATAAAGTTGCCCGATGAATTTGCCCGATCGATCCCGCGGCGATCGGTTGGGTATTAATATACTTAAATACCTGTTCGATCGGTTTGGCTAACTGTTCGGTGATGACTATTTCTATATCTGTCCAAGCAACGGGAGGAACTCGCGCTTGTAGGGCAGTTAAAGCCTCGATATAATTAGCGGGTAGCAGATCGGGACGGGTACTAAGTAACTGTCCCAATTTGACATAAAAAGGACCCAATTCCACGAGGATTTTTTTGAGAACTTCTGGGGTGGGAATCTGGGGATTTTCTGCTTTTCCTAGGGTTAAAACCCCGCGCATATAGTCCCAACCGTTGCTGAGAACTATCTCAAGGATTTCTTTCTGTCTTTGACTGGTTTGGGGGAGTGAGAACACGGTATTATCAGTTATCAGTGATCAGTTATCAGTTATCAGTGATCAGTTATCAGATTTGAGTTTTAAGTGAGCAGTATTAAATAAGTAGGGAGGCACAATTATTTGTAGTATGGGTTAGCGCACTTCGTAACCCATGCAGACGTTGGGTTTCATACTTCAACCCAACCTACGTTCATCTTAATTTAATTCCACCCATCTACTTAAAAGTTTCCTACTGTCTTTTCACTGATGACTGGTTACTGAAAAAGCTAGTAACTAATATCGATCCTATAACAATTTCCTTAATTTGGGATCGGTTTGTAATTGCTTGAGAACCTGTTTAATATCTTGGGTACGATCTTTGTGGACAACGAGAGTCGCTTTCCCGTCGCGAACAATTACCAGATCTTTTAAACCAATAGTAACGATCGCTTCTTCCTGATCACTAGCATAGATAATAGTCCCTTCCGTATCCAAACCGACATGATTGGCCAGTTCAATATTTTTACCCTTTGCTGGTAGTAATCTTTCCAGAGAATTCCAATCTCCCAGATCATCCCAACCGAAATTAGCGGGTAAAACGTAAGCGAGTTGGGTTTTTTCCATCAAAGCATAATCAATACTTTTTTTCTCTAAATCCTCATAGGCAGCGATGCCCCGATCGCTCAGAGGTTGTAAAATATTATTAGCGTGGGTTTTTAGCTCCTCTAAAACCACTTGTCCCTGAAAGATAAACATTCCGCTATTCCAGCTAAAAAGTCCCGTTTCTAGGAATTTTTCGGCCGTGCTGCGATCGGGTTTTTCCGTAAAACGACTCACTTTATAGACGGGTAGGCCATTAAATTCGCCCTGATTTTCTCCCTGTTCAATATAACCGTAACCAGTGGAGGGATAATCGGGTTTAATCCCCAAAGTAACGATCGCTTTTTGGCTGACGGCCACTTCTACGGCCGCTTTTAAAGTGTTAATATAAGCCTCTTGATCACCAATATAATGATCGGCAGGAAAAAAACCGATCGCCACTTCTTTACCATAACGTTTGATCACTTCTAAAGTAGCCCAAGTCACAGCCGGGGCCGTATCCTTGCCCACCGGTTCCACTAATAGGTTACTCTCCGGTAAATCGGGCAGTTGTTCCCGGACTCCATCAGCGATCGCACTAGCGGTAATTACCCAGAGATTTTCCCAACCGGCCCCTAAAGATAATAGGCGATCGGCCGTTGCTTGTAAAAGACTGCGACCACTACCATCAAGACAGAGAAACTGTTTCGGACGCGCTAGACGACTAAGAGGCCAAAAACGTTCCCCTTTACCACCGGCGAGAATGACTGGAACAAGGGACTGATTCATAAAAAATTGACACTTATCGGTTAAGTTGAACCGATTGTATCAGACGGCAGCGAGCGGTGAGCGTTTTTCCGACCCAAAGTAAAAAGCGGGCAAATAACCCGCTTTCTAGCAAAAATAAGTGAAATATCGCAATTAGAAATTCATTTCGGCCGCTTGTACTGTTTCCACTTGTTTTTTCTTAATAACTAAGAGGATTTGACATAACATAATGCCACCGAGGAATAAAACTAATCCTTTGATCCGGCCGGGATTTTGCAGGACAACTTCCGTCTCTTTTTGACCAAAACCGCCGACATTGGGGTTACTGGTTAAAAATTGTCCCACTTCGATCGCTTGACCTTCCGAGACGATTAACTCAGGACCTGGGGGAATATTTTCCACCACGGGGCCTGCTTGGGAAGTGATGGTGACTTCATAACCACCAGCTTCGGTTTTGCTGATCTGGCTAATTGTACCTGCGGTAGAAGCTTTGAAGGCGTTATTATTGCTGGGTTCACCGGTGGGGTACACTTGACCGCGGCCGCGATTGGCCCCTAAATGCACAGCATATTTACCGAAGTGAATACTCTTATTTTGGCTCGGATCGGGGGCCAAGACGGGGAAAACGATTTCTTTGTATTGATCCCCGGGTAAGGGGCCGACGATAACCACGTTATCTTGACCTTCTTTGTAGGATTGGAAATAGACTCCACCGAGTTTTTCCTGCATTTCTTCGGGAATGCGATCGGGGGGCGCGATTTTAAAACCATCTGGTAGCATTAAGACTGCACCCACGTTTAAACCCCCCTTCGATCCGTCTCCTAACACTTGTTGACTGGCGGGATCGTAGGGGATTTTTACTACTGCTTCAAAGACGCTATCGGGTAATACCGAGTGGGGGATTTCAATTTCGGCGGGTTTTTGGGCTAAATGGCAGTTCGCGCAGACAATCCGACCGGTCGCTTCTCTGGGGGTTTCCGGGGCGGTTTGTTGCGCCCAAAAAGGATATGCTTGGGCAGATTGGGGATTAATGACATCGCTGGTTAGGAGTAGGGAAACGGTAGCGATCGCCACGAGGACAGCTTTCACTAGGGCCTGTCTGTGGACTTGCGGGAAACTTAAAAAGTTGAATGTTCTCATCTCTATCGGTTGAAAATTCCAAAATCTCGTCACATTGAATAATCTAGGACCACCAGGGTTCTTCACCGGTGCGAAAGTCGGTTTCCGTCCAAGTGGAGAAGACGACTTTATCATTATCGGTGACGTTGGCATGGGCGAGGGCTAAGGATAGAGGCGCTGGACCGCGAACTACTTTTCCTTCGGCATTGTACTGGGAACCGTGGCAAGGACACATGAATTTTTCTTCGCTGGCATTCCAAGGCACCACACAACCTAAGTGGGTGCAGACGGCGTTAATTCCATAGTTGGCCAGGGTTTTGTCTTCTTGGACGACTAAATAGGTGGGATCGCCTTTTAAGCCTTGAGCTAAGGTGCGATCGCCAGCGTTATGGCTTCCCAGAAATTGACTGACAATCACATCATTACCTAGGGCATCTTTAGCGGTGACACCGCCACCCGTACCACCGGCCGAGGGGGGAATAAAATACTTAACAATCGGATACAAAGCACCCGCTGCTACTCCAGTAATTGTACCAAAGGTCAACAGGTTCATAAATTGACGACGACCCAAATCGGGAACATCTGTACCGGAAACTTGACTCATTGCTCCTTATCTCCAAATGTAAATTTTTGTAAACTAATTCTCATCTAAGGGCGATTTTGTGCATCTCGATCAAGACGAAAACCCAGAGCTTAAAGAAGGTTTACAAGGGCTGTATTAGATTATTACAGATATTGAGTCACGGACAATTGCCACGGCAAAGCTGCCCCAAATGCGAACGGCAAAGCCGCACCAAAGGCGATCGCCATTAACTGTCATCAAAGAAATGACCATAACAACCTAGTCGAAATACTTTTCTAATTCTGCCTGAATATGATACATTTGTTTGATGGAGATATAAAGTTTCGATAGCAAGGATAATCGTTGTCATGGTACAAAATCTTTACAGTATAGTAACAGTATAGTAATGGAACTGACAGCACCATCGTCATCGACATTGTCGACTGTAGATCGTACTAGGAAAATACTTAATGATTTTGCCTATAATTTTGAATGGACACCCAGTGATAGCTTAGATATTCCATCAACGAATGATTTTGCCAATGCTCATCTTATTGTTGAACATGGATTAGAACATCAGGCTGTTATTACTTTTTTAAAAAGACCCTATGCCGACCTTAATTATACTCAGAAAAAAAATCTTTTGGGCATTTCCTATAATAATTTACTTGACTGGCATATTCAAGTTGAATCGGAGAAAATCATTTATGTTTTTAACAGATGTAGCCCAGAAAAAATTGCCAAATCATATCCAATTTCTTGCGAAAATTTAGATAATCTCAGAAGCAGAGTATTTGAAGCCATTTCAGGGCAACGCCATCATCCTAATCTTCCTGCTTTGGATGATGCTTTGATTGAAACAATTTCATTCTGGAAGCGAAATCTATATGCCGAAATGGAAGAAAATATATCTAATCAACAGTTTTCGGCTTTGTTTAATGCTATTATTTTTACGAGAGCCGTTGAAGATAATTATCGCCGCTTATATCCCCAAAGGTATGACGAATTTTCTAATTCAAATACCCTATTTGAAACCTTCTTAAAAAATAACAGCAATTCCTTAACCATTCGAGAGTCAATTCTTAAAACTCTTGAAGATTTTGGACAAACTAACATACCTGAGTATTTAATTGATCGATCCTTACTCAGTGCTTTTGATAGTTTAAATACTCAAACTGTGAAAGCTTTGCTGCAGGATTTTTATAGAATTAAATCTGCAAGACCTTATGAATATGATTTTTCTCTCATTTCTAAACACGCTCTTAGTCGAATTTATGAAAGATATACCAGTATTTTAAGAGTTGAAGAATCCCATCAACTAAGCTTATTTTCCACCCTACCAACAGAGCAGAGAAATAAAGCTTATGGAAGTATTTATACTCCTCAATTTAGCGCGAGGTTTTTGGCTCGGTATCTACGGGAACAAATGCCTCCCATTGAATTTCAACAATTAAAAACGTTAGAACCTGCTATCGGTTCAGGAATCTTTGTAAGAACTTTATTGGAAATTCAGTGTGATCCTATGCAGGGAGAAGGCTCTTCTGGTTTCTGTGTGGAAACGAGGTCTATACTGATAGTTTCTTCCGAAAAATAGTCCTAAAAGTCTTGCCCAATAAGCACTTCAGGATTCCATAAGCAAAAATTATCACACACTGAATTGATTCAATCAGCTTTTCAGAATGTTTTTGGATTGGATGTTGATCCTAATGCTTGTCAAGCGGCACTTTTATCTCTTTCACTTCTTCACTTAGTTTTGACAGATCAATTACCGTCACAGTTATCTATTGAAACAGCAGAGTCAATTCAATACTATCAAGATCATCCCGAATTAAAAGAGAGTTTTACTGCAGTTATTACTAATCCCCCCTTTGTTGCACAGAGTTAGTAGTTACCTCCGCCTGTGAAACTGCTTTTAGGAGACATCCACACAGGAGAAACCCTCATCGGTTTGCATCGTTCCTTCATCCAAGCCGGAGCAAAAACCGTCATAATTAGCCTTTGGAAAGTGAATGATTTGGCTACCACTATTTTAATGCAGTATTTCTATTATTATCTCCTGAAAGCAAAACTTAGCAAAGCGGAAGCCTTGAGAAAGGCTAAATATAGCCTCCAGCGTCTCACCATCGCCAAAATGCGTTCCCAATGGCTAACGGAAGATGCCATCAAATCGGCAGAAAAACACAGTATAGGGGTTGCTGCCCATTTGCGTGAATTAAGTCAAAAATCTGATTTAGAACGCCCTTATGAAGCTCCTAAATATTGGGCTGCTTTTATTTGTTTAGGGAATCCAGTCGGTCTTCCGCTTTTACCATTTTGATAGGCGAGCAAGGGACAAAATCTGAAATGAGGAAACTACAATTTCAAGATATCCCTCACGGACACTTTCCCCCCATCAAGCCTGGGCACTTAAGCCAGCTTGCTTTTGGAGATGTACTTGTATGGCTTGCTCAGGAGATCGCATCCTTCCTAGCTAATGGGACTTAAACAAATTTTAAGCCCAAACAAAGCCGAAACTGGCTTTATATCGCTCTTCTGGGACTTTCGGAAATCCCTGACCGAATCTAGATTCTGAAACCCTTGGTTGACAAGTGCTCGCTAACTTTTTTTCTCATAAAAACTCAAATTTCGGGTTTCTGTTAGTAGAGCGATATAACTGACGGTTCGCTCATTTTCCACATATAGTGTTTTTGGATTAAGCTATCCACTGCCTGTATTGGCATAAGTTGAACTAATACCACTACGGGTAGGTTTGATCAGTCATTGAAACACTACCTATAGTGATTCCCGAACCGAGAGATATAATGTTCACCTTAAATGTCGGCATTCCTCCCCCGCTAACCCGTAGGGTGTAACGGGGGAGGAATGCCGACCAGTATAAAACGCGCAAGGGCGCATCAACGCTAAATATGTTATGCTTCCTCGTGGTGAGTTTTCTGGAACCGTGGAACAAGTCCTGACCCTAGTAGTAAAGCTTCAAGTGGG
>SFAU01000046.1 GCA_007096045.1 Microcystis novacekii Mn_MB_F_20050700_S1
TTTCCGAAAGTCCTTGACTTGTTTCAGTTTTTCTATTAAGCTCAACATATATTTAAAAGGTTGGCGGTCACTTCTCATTTTACAAAGACAGTGATCGCTTTTACTTTTGATATTCTGATGGGAGAATGAAACAGCCCTAGGGGTTTGGGGGGTAGAACCCCCCAAAAGCTTGGATTGAGTGATAAAATCGAAAGTAACGCCCGACTTTAGCAGAGAGTTTCCCCCTAAAAATCCCAACTTAGTAGATTTACAAAAATGAGATGCAGCCTTCTCATTTCTGTCTAGAAGGAAGAGCCAATATTTGACTAAAAACGGCGGGTTTTATCGATTCCGTAGATAATTCCCGTCACCACGGAGGAGAGAATTAATAACAAAATTAATCCTCCTGGTAAAAAAGATAATATTCCCAGGCCGCGCAATATATAAACTAACACGGTCACTAATAGGAAACCGAAAAAAAGAGATTTTAAATAACTAGAATTTGAGCGCATTTACTTAGATTAACAGTTCCTCTTGAGTTAAGTTTAACTTTTCGGCAATCATTGCCAGGATTTTTTCTTCCCTTTTTCCGCTACTGATAGATTCCAGTAAACGGCGATTAAGAATAATTTTTTCCCCGTTGGATAAGGTTAAAATAATCCGTCGGTAATTAGACCCCAAAAAGCCTTTGTAATCTTCTACCTTTGCTTCAACAATTCTCTTTAGAAGATAATCACTTTCACTTCTAAAAATTAAATGTTGTCGCCTACGGGTTAGGGTAGCGGTACCCTGATTAAAGACATAAATCTCCCAATAGCTGGCATCATAAAGTAACAATAGACCAGACAATAAGCACAACATACCCCAGAGATAATAGGGATAATTATGGTGCTGTTCTAGCAGTGCTGACAGAGTATCTAGGGAACTTTTGGCAATAATTTCCTGAGTTTGATGTATATTCACAAAACTCTCAAATTGAGTTTTAAAATCACTAGCTGACTGCACATCCCGAAAATTCTCGATGTAGAGATAGTTATTTCTTCCGACCAATAAAACCGTGTTATTAACAGTTTTTTTCTGGTCAACACTGATAAAAACTTCTTGATAGACAGCCGTAGCTTTAATGTGAGTTAAAGAAAAATTTTCCCGACTAGAAACAGGAAAATTATACTCTTGGACATATTGACAATCTATTCTTTTTGTGCCTAACCTAATGCAGTCGAGATAAGCGCGCTGGCAAGAAACCACATATGCTAAAAAGAGCAAGGGAAAACTAGCGAGAAAAAAACCCAGAAAAGGACGATATTGAGGAGCTTTATTCTCTAATAAGAGTGTAGTCAGCGTTTTTTGCTTAACTCGCATAGGAAACCCGACAGGTACTTTCCTCCCATTCTACTACAGCCTTTCGGCATCCTTCTGAGGATAGATTTATTTAATCTGCTGACCGGGAAAATTGTAATGATTATTCACGAAAATCTTCTATCAGTCTCTAGACTGCCTCTATCTTGACCTTTTTTGTCTGGGTTTGGCACGGTAAAACCCTGTTTATCGAGTTTTTGTAAAGCTTTGACGGTTTTTTGTTTATTGTTTTTATTTAAAGTAAATATATAAACAAAGCTTTTTTTATAAGTTTTTATCAATTTCAGAAACTTTATAAGCTCTAAAAAATTGTTAATCTAATTTTTACGTCTTCAATCTCAATCTAGCTATAGCAGATAAAAATTGAGCCTCTTGCCAAGGGGTGGGGAGATGGTCAATAATTGCGATCAAAGCACTGATAAACAAACTCACCATTCAAGCGTACATTTAGGAGAACTTCCATGCCTTTAACACTCGCAGTCTACGGAAAAGGTGGCATCGGTAAATCGACAACAAGCTGTAATATTTCGGCTGCTTTAGCCAAAAGAGGCAAAAAAGTCCTACAAATAGGCTGTGACCCCAAGCATGATAGCACTTTCACCCTCACCGGCTTTCTTATTCCCACAATCATCGATACTCTACAAGAAAAAGATTTTCACTACGAAGACATCTGGCCCGAAGACGTTATCTATGACGGTTACGGTGGTGTCAAATGCGTGGAAGCGGGTGGTCCTCCTGCCGGCGCCGGTTGTGGCGGTTACGTCGTCGGGGAAACGGTGAAATTATTAAAAGAATTGAACGCTTTTGATGAATTTGACGTGATTTTGTTCGATGTTTTGGGGGATGTGGTCTGTGGAGGATTTGCCGCACCCTTAAATTACGCCGATTACTGCATAATTGTCACGGATAACGGCTTTGATGCTCTTTTTGCCGCCAATCGCATCGCCGCTTCCGTCCGCGAAAAAGCGCGCACCCATCCCCTGCGACTAGCCGGATTAATTGGTAATCGCACCTCAAAACGCGATTTAATTAATAAATATGTGGATCATGTTCCCATGCCAGTGTTAGAAGTTTTACCCTTAATTGAAGATATTCGCGTTTCCAGAGTTAAAGGTCAAACTCTCTTTGAAATGGCCGACAAAGACCCGATGTTAAGTTATGTTTGTGACTATTATCTCAACATTGCCGATCAGATTTTAGCCAAACCAGAGGGAGTTATTCCCAAAGAATCTGCCGACCGGGAATTATTCACTTTATTATCGGATTTCTATCTTAATGCTGATAAACCCAAAGTTAACGCCGAGGCGGAATTAGCTCTAATGATGGTTTAGATTATTTTGTAGGGTGGTTTAGCGACAGCGTAACCCACCAATAACCACCAATAAACTCTTTTTCTGTATTAGTTAATAGCCTAACTTATCGTCGCCTAACCCACCCTACCCACTGATAAACCCAAAGTTAACGCCGAGGCGGAATTAGCTCTAATGATGGTTTAGATTATTTTGTAGGGTGGTTTAGCGACAGCGTAACCCACCAATAACCACCAATAAACTCTTTTTCTGGCCTAACTCATCGTCGCCTAACTCACCCTACCCGCTACCCACTGGCCCACCACCCAACTCGATGCAGCCTTAGAACTTAAGTTATCAGTATGTATGTATTTCTTTTGTCAGCTTAATTCCGATGGGGACAAACTGGTAGAAGTTTTAGGATTAAATTTTGATCCTGAGAAGAAACAACTAGAAAAGAAAGAAAAAGAATTAAGTAATTCTTGATATCCTACTGAGGATCCTGTACTGCAAAAAATCCGCCAAGAGCTACAACGAGAAAACCTAAATAAACCAAGTTAAAGGAGAACCAAAAATATGACCGCCACTCAAGAACCGAGCGCTTTACAATTTGATTGTGAAACTGGCAACTATCACACCTTTTGTCCGATTAGCTGTGTTGCTTGGTTATACCAAAAAATCGAAGATAGTTTCTTCCTTGTTATCGGCACAAAAACCTGTGGTTACTTCCTGCAAAATGCTATGGGGGTGATGATTTTTGCTGAACCACGTTATGCTATGGCCGAATTAGAAGAAGGGGATATTTCCGCTCAACTAAAAGACTACGAAGAATTAAAACGCCTCTGCTTACAAATTAAACGAGATAGAAACCCTAGCGTTATCGTTTTTATTGGTACTTGTACCACCGAAATTATCAAAATGGACTTGGAAGGATTAGCACCGAAACTAGAGTCAGAAATCGGTATTCCTATCGTGACAGCACGCGCTAATGGTTTAGATTATGCCTTTACCCAAGGAGAAGATACTGTCCTCGCTTCTATGGTGCATAAATGTCCCGAAAAAGTTAAGCATGAAGATGAAAAAGAAGAACGGAATGCTATCCAGAAACTCTTAACTTTTGGACGTAAAAAAGAAGAAATTAAGCAGGAAGAATCGGAATACAAAGACCATCCTCCTTTAGTTTTATTTGGTTCTGTTCCCGACCCAATTGTGACTAATTTAACCCTAGAATTAAAAAAACAAGGGGTTAAAATAGATGGTTGGTTGCCAGCCAAACGCTTTACTGAATTACCAGTAATTGAAGAAGGTTATTATGTGGCTGGTGTCAATCCTTTTCTATCAAGAACTGCCACCACTTTAATGCGTCGTCGTAAGTGTAAATTAATTGGCGCACCCTTTCCCATCGGTCCGGATGGAACCCGCGCTTGGATAGAAAAAATCTGTTCAGTTTTGGGAGTACAACCCCAGGGATTAGAAGAAAGAGAGGCAAAAATTTGGGAAAGTTTAGAGGATTATCTGCAACTTGTGCGCGGTAAATCGGTCTTCTTTATGGGGGATAATTTACTAGAAATTTCTCTGGCACGTTTCCTAATTCGCTGTGGGATGACTTGTGATGAAATCGGTATTCCCTACATGGATAAACGCTACCAAGCGGCCGAATTAGCATTACTAGAAAAAACCTGTAATGATATGGGTGTTCCCATCCCGAAAATTATCGAAAAACCTGATAACTACAATCAGATTCAGCGCATTTACGAGTTAAAACCCGATTTAGTGATTACGGGAATGGCCCATGCAAATCCCTTAGAAGCGCGGGGAATTAACACTAAATGGTCGGTAGAATTTACTTTTGCTCAAATTCATGGTTTTACCAATGCGCGAGATATTTTAGAATTAGCTACTCGTCCCCTGCGTCGCAACAATAACCTCAAGGAATTGGGTTGGGATAAGTTAGTTAAAGAGTCAGCAAAAGTGTAATTTTGTTGTCAAAAGTGTACAATTCTTAGGTAAGGAATTAATTTTCCTTACCTTTTTTCCTGTGATTGTTTGCTGATTCTGAGGACAATTCTTGTTCAAATGCTCAACAAGTGCATAAAATAAAAGTATCGTCTCCTTTATTCCTTAGAGACTGTTAGGGTTAATATGCAATGCTCATCGGATTTAGTGTCGGCAATTATCGCTCTTTTAAAGATGTAGTCACTCTCAGCATGGTAGCTGCGGAGGATGCCTGTGGTAATGATGAGCTTGATAAAAATAATGTTTTTAAGGTTAATCAACAATTTAGTTTGCTGAAAAGTGCCGCTATTTATGGAGCAAATGCCAGTGGTAAGAGTAATTTAATTCTGGCATTCAATTTTATGCGACGGTTTGTCATGAATTCTGCAAAATTACAAATCACTGATAAAATAGATGTGGAAGACTTTAGATTAAGTACCGAAACTGTTGATAAACCATCCTTTTTTGAAATAGTTTTTCAGCTAAAAAACAAAACTTATAGATATGGATTTGAAGCAACTCAAAAGCGAGTAGTTTCCGAATGGTTATTTTGTACGCCAAGAAGTCGTGAAACTAAAATCTTTAATCGGCAAGGCGATAAAATAGAATATAGCAAAAATATTGAACAAGGTAATATACTAAGAGGATTGACAAAAAAAAATACTCTCTTTTTATCACTAGCGGCTCAATTTAATGATTCTCTAGCGGTGGAAATTGTCTCTTGGTTTAGTCACTTAGGTGTTGTGTCTGGGTTAAATGTGGAATTATTAAAAGCGATTACGCTTGAGTATCTTTCTGATAGACAAGATTTGATTTATGATGTGACTAAGTTAATTAAAAAATTAGATTTAAGTATTGACAATCTCAACCTAGAAATAGAAAGCAGAAAAATTTCCTTAGACAGTCTCCCGCAAGATTTACCAGATGTTGTCAGAAATATCATCAGTGACTCTAGCGGTGAAATAAAGTCCGCTACCATAAAAACCTATCATCCAAAGTATGACTCAACAGGTAAAATGATTGAGTTAGAAATTTTTGATATGGACAATCATGAATCTGATGGAACTAAAAAGATTTTGGCTCTGTCAGCACCGATTTTAGACACTTTGCAAAGAGGGGAAGTTTTAGTAATTGATGAATTGGATGCCAGACTTCATCCTCTAATGACTAGAAATATAATCGAATTATTTAATTCTCAGAAAACTAATCCCAAAAATGCTCAACTTATTTTTACTACTCACGATATTAATTTACTTAGTTATAAATTTTTAAGGAGGGATCAAATTTGGTTTACCGAAAAAAATCATCAAGGAGCAACAGATTTATATTCTTTGGTGGAATTTGCTGATATTAATAATAATAATACCTTTGAAAAAGATTATATTCAAGGTCGTTATGGAGCAATACCTTTTATTGGTGATTTAAGTACAATTATTGGTAATTAGTATGAGTAACAACAGGAATACTTCCGATTATTTGCGTCGCCAAACTAAGACTAGAGAAACAAGAAAAAGATTTTTAATTGTTTGCGAGGGAGAAAAAACTGAAGTTAACTATTTTAAGGCTTTTGATGTTCCTAAGAAAATTGAAGTTACGGTGCGAGGTGAAGGTAAAAATAGCTTGAGTTTAGTCAACAAAGCTATTCAGATTATAGATAATCTAAAACAAGATGACTCATTCGATCAAATCTGGTGTGTTTTTGATAAAGATAACTGTTCTAAAGAGCAATTTAATCAAGCGGAAAGACTGGCTAAACAAAAAAACATCAAGATTGCCTATTCTAATGAAGCTTTTGAAATTTGGTTTATTTTACACTTTCAATATCTGGATATTGCCACATCCCGAAGTAAATACCCAAAAATTTTAAATACCCAGATGAAAAAGTATGGATTATTAAACAAGAAAGAAAAATATGCAAAAAATCGAGAGGATATGTACGAAAAATTAAAGCCATACCAGACAACAGCAATCACTAATGCAGCAAAACTTATTCAAGATAGAGATGAAGCAAAAAAACATCCTTTTGATGCCAATCCCTCAACCACAGTACAGGAATTAGTGCAAGAACTTAATATCAATAGTCGTCCTTAAGCTTGATTCTCTTCTGTCAATAATTAAATATTTAATTTTAATTTAAACCTCAAGTTGTTATAATAACTAAAAGCCTATTTAACCAAAGTAACTGCTCTTAATTTGATTTAAATGTCCAATAACTTATCTTACCAAAAACCCTATCATCTCAACTTTAGCAGTGAGGATTTAGGCACAGTAAAACCGACTATCACCCTATTATCGGGGGAACCAGAACGCTCACGCTATATTGCCGAAACTTATTTACAAAATGCACGTTTACTATCGGATTATCGCGGATTAAATAGTTATCTTGGCTACCTAGATAATTCTACCCCAATTCTTCTGGCTACCAGTGGCATGGGTGCGCCATCTTTGAGTATTGTAGTTAATGAATTAATACAGGTGGGAATTAAAACTATTATTCGTATTGGTACTTGTGGCGCAATTCAAAATAGAATAAAAATTGGTGATATTATTATCTCGCAAGCGGCTTTATGTAGGCAAGGTGCAGCTAATGATATTGCTCCTCCAGAATATCCCGCAGTGGCGGATCCTTTTTTGACAGTTGCTCTAGTCAAATCGGCTCAATTTTTGGCAGTAAATTATCATTTAGGTATTACCGCTTCTGTGGATAGTTTTTATGAAGGACAGGAAAGAATTGTGTCTTCTGCTAATCCTTATCTTCAGCGTCACTTAGAGGGAATTACGGAAGAATATCGACGTTTAAATATTCTCAATTATGAAATGGAAGCGGGAACTTTATTGAAAATGGCGGGGGTTTATGGATTTACTGCCGCTTGTATTTGTGGTGTGATTGCTCAAAGAAGCGAAGAGGAAGGGATTAGTTTAGAAAGCAAACAACAAGCCATCGAAAAAGCGATTCAGGTGGTAATATTGACTGTTAGCAACCTCTCCCTATCCTCAATTGATTAATGTTCAGAAATCATCTTCATTAAGACTTCCTCTTTTTCCTGACTTTGGGGATAACAGGAGATAAGTTTAGTGCGTAATTACTGAATTGATTTAATCACATTATTGGCTAATTCTTGGTCGCCATTGCGCCAGCCGCTAGATGGGTGCGATTGGCTAAGGGAACTACTGGTTTTAAGAGTTGTTGACTTAGTTCTTTATTGACGATAAAAAGAGCCAAAGAATTGGTTCAAAATGCAGAAATGGAAGAAATAGATGCCAAGGCAAGAGAAAAAAGGGCAGAGGTCAATTGGGAGTTACTCTGTCACCCCACCTTGAAACAGCTGCCCCCTAACAACTTAAATAATTAACCCCTTTGTCGAGTATTAATCACCTCACCGGCTGCATTAACTAACTCCAGCTGTAGTGGCATTTGTCCCATAGCGTGAGTAGAACAACTTAAACAGGGATCATAGCAACGAATACCCGCTTCCACCCGGTTTAACATCGCTTCGGGAATTTCGCCACCATGGATATAATGTTGGGCGATTTGTTTCACCGTTTGATTCATGGCTAAATTATTATTACCCGTGGCAATAATTAAATTCACCGTTTCAATCAAACCATTCTCATCCACTTTATAATCATGGAATAAAGTACCCCGGGGCGCTTCACTAACTCCCACCCCTTGCAGATTATTAATTCCTGCTTCGGCGCGACAGCGTGGAGAAACTATATCGGGATCGTCGATTAAAAGTTCGATACGCTCTAAACAGCCCAAAATCTCCACTAAACGAGCATAATGATAGTAAAAAGAAGAGGTTGCTACACCACCGACCCGATGGCGATATTCCCGTAACTCGATATCCGCTCCCTCCGTGCCAAAATGGGAACAAACATTTAAGCGGGCCAACGGACCAACTCGATAGATCCCGTTGGGATAACCAAGGGGTTTATAGTAGGGAAACTTCAAATAAGACCATTTTTCTACTGATTCGCCGATATAATCGCGATAATTGTCTTCGCTCAGGTTATCGGCCACGATATTGCCTTGACTATCGGTAAAACGAATATGACCGCCGTAGTGTTCCCACTCGTCCCGTTTACCGACCAATCCCATAAACAGGGAAGGGAAATTACCAAAAGCGGCGATTTCTATGGTTAAATCGTCCAGAAGTCTTTTAAACAGGTTTAAAGCCGTGTAAAGAGTCGCTTTAGACTCTGGCAGTCGTTCTTTAATCCATTGTCGCCCCTCTTCGCTCAAAGGGGAACGCACACCCCCTGGTACAGACCAAGCGGGGTGAATTTTTTTCGCTCCCAAAAGTTCAATAACTTTCTGTCCAAATTGACGTAAACGGATGCCTGCTCGCGCTAGGTCGGGATCGGCGGCGATTAAACCGAAAATATTCCGTTTAGCCGGGTCACTTTCCCAACCAAGCAGAAAATCGGGACTGCTAAGATGGAAAAAGCTTAAAGCATGGGATTGGGTTAATTGTCCCAAATTCATCAAGCGCCGCAGTTTTTCACCCGCGGGGGGGATTTGCACCGCTAGAATTTTATCGCCGGTTTTGGCGGCACAAAGTAGGTGACTAACGGGACAAATCCCGCAAATTCGGGCAGTAATTCCCGCCATCTCCCACATCGGCCGTCCCTCGCAGAATTTCTCGAAACCGCGATACTCGACCACATGAAAACGCACGTCATCCACTTCCCCCCCATCGTCAAGGAAAATCGAGATCTTGGCATGGCCTTCGATCCGGGTGACGGGATCGATAACGACGGTTTTAGTCATAGTAAGTCCTCATTGTTCAGGAGTTCCACAGAACGGCATTGTGGAGACTGCGATCGAGCTTGGTTTCGACGATAATTTATCCCGATCTCCGCCCTGCTGTTTCTATGATAGTTATTACCCCCCTAGCAATCCTAATTTTCATAACAATTTTTCCCGATTCTCAATCGCCGCTAATTGGGCATTTTGTAGCAAATACTACAGAAAATAGTTCGGTAATCCGCAATAATTGTGTCTCTCTTGGCTGGTGTTGATCGGTCATTATATATATAGAAGTCGGTTCTCGGCTGTTAGTTTTCAGCTTGGTGCTGCTTTACTCTCAAAGCTGAGGGCGAAAGGAGCCGAAGTCGGCCAGATTGTCTACGGCTAATCGGGAAAATCACCTTTTTGTCTTGTAATCTTACCTAACAATATCAGCGGCACTGCCGAGGATTCAAGAAAAAGCGACCCAAAAACAAGCGATTGTAGTTGATAGTCCTAAACTATAATACTTTTGTTCTAAATGTTGAGAAAAGAGGATAAACTTAACATCATACCAAAGAATGAATTAACTTTGAACCTTTAGGGGATTGCCCGCGTCTAAAAGCGCAGGATACAATCAAAGAAATTCCGATCAAACTCATACCGACTTCAGATAAGCCAGACTCACCCGCGAGTCGGAATAGTAACAGACTTTTTCTGTGTCAAGGAGTCACCACCAAACCAATGCCCACCGCAAAAACCAACCAAACTCAACCACAGCCCACCCTCAATGCCGATATGGTGCGTACCTATCTGCACGAAATTGGGCGAGTTCCCCTCCTAACCCACGAACAAGAAATTATTTACGGCAAACAAGTCCAACGGATGATGAGCCTGTTAGAAGCGAAAGAAGCACTATCGAAGCAATTAGGACGGGAACCAGATCGCTTGGATTGGGCGGATTCGGTGAATTTAAGCGAAAATGAACTGGATCGGGCCTTGAAGACTGGCGATCGAGCTAAACGGAAAATGATTGAAGCTAACCTCCGCTTGGTAGTTGCGATCGCTAAAAAATATCAAAAGCGGAACATGGAATTCCTAGATCTAATTCAAGAAGGCAGTCTGGGATTAGAAAGAGGTGTAGAGAAATTTGATCCCACCAAAGGTTATAAATTTTCTACCTATGCCTACTGGTGGATTCGACAAGCGATTACCCGTGCGATCGCTCAACAAGCCCGCACCATTCGTTTACCCATCCATATCACCGAAAAACTGAACAAAATCAAAAGAACCCAGCGCGAACTTGCCCAAAAACTGGGGAGAAGTGCCACTCCCGCCGAGATTGCCCTGGAATTAGAACTAGAACCCGCTCAAATCCGCGAATATCTCAGTATGGCTCGTCAACCCATCTCCCTTGATGTGCGCGTCGGCGATAACCAAGATACGGAATTGTCGGAATTATTAGAAGATAGCGGAGTTTCTCCCGATACCTTCATCACCCAAGAGTTATTACGGCAAGACTTAGCCAATCTCCTGGCCGAATTAACCCCCCAACAACGGGAAGTGATTTCTCTCCGTTTCGGTTTAACCGATGGCAAGGAGTTATCCCTAGCCAAAATCGGCCAGAGAATGAACATCAGTCGGGAACGAGTGCGACAATTAGAACACCAGGCCTTGGCTCATTTACGCCGTCGCCGGGCTAACGTCAAGGAATATATTGTCGCTAGTTAGTAAAATTAGCAAATAACCAAAAAGGAGAGCGCAAGCTCTCTTTTTTTTTGGTTTATCATTGCTAAATTTTTAACCAACCTGAACAAAAAAAGGGTAAATTTTGCCAGTGTACTTAACTGCAAGATCTATACAATGTTAATTTTTATGTCAATTTCAACCCGTCTTGAAAAAATCTTTAAGAATATGTCCAACTTTGTAGAAAAAATCTGAGTAGCTTTGTCAACTTTTGTCCATTTTTGTTCATAAAATATACCCCAAAAAAGACTTAATTTTAACTAAAAAATTCATAAGTCTGCTTGCTTTTAAAAATTTAATTATCTATACTTCATGGAAGTTGAGCAAGAAATATTTAAGTAATAAATTGAGTAATTAAATCCCTTTGCTTGACCATTGAAATAAAGAAATGACTGGCGTATAAACCAGACTCAACTCTTTACAGGTTTGAACATCTTCTCTGTAAGCGGTTCCGCTTTAATTGGACAGAAAAATAATTAGGGAGATAATTACAATGAATGAAAAATATGCCTCTTCTGGGCCAGTGAGTCACTCAATCAAGATCGCTCTAGGTTTTGCTCTGGCAGGTGCCGTTGCTTTCCCCGCAGCAACTCAAGCGGCGACTAATGCCCAAAAACAAGCGGCGATCGATTCTGGCTTAGCGTGGCTGGCAACCCAACAGCAAGCTAATGGCAAGTGGATTTACAACGGAGGTAGTGGAGATGTTGCCGCAACTGGCGCTGCCCTGCTGGCATTTATCGAGGAGGGAAATACCCCGACATTGGGGACCTATAGCGCAAATGTGACTAACGGACTGAATTACCTGTTCAGCAGCGCCCAAAGTGCGGGTGTGGGGCTGAGGTTCGGTCCCAACGATAACAATCAGGTTTACAACACGGGGTTAGTCCTGCCTGCTATTATCAAGGCGGCTCCCCTGAGTACAGTGATTAGCTCGACAAACCCCCTCGTCAACAGCAAAACCTATGGCCAAGTGGTTCAGTCGGCGATCGATTACCTAGTGGATGCACAGAATGACACTGGCACTGGGGGTTATGCTGGCGGCTGGCGCTATACGCCCAACTATGGCAGTTCCGATAACTCGGTCTCCCAATGGCCGGCCCTAGCGGGCTTGTATGCTCAAGGGGCAGGTATTACCTGGCCTACCAGCGTCAAGAATCTGCAACTGAACTGGATCGACTACAGCCAGAATGACACGACGGGCGGCTTGGGCTATATAGGTCCTAACGATCCAACTCCCCTGCGCACGGGATCGGGACTGGTACAGATGTCGGCTGCCGGACTAGGTACTAGCAGTTCCCGCGTCCAGAATGCCCTAACCTATATCAACAATAATTGGAAAACCTTCGGAACTGGTGGTACTTTTGGCGACTACTACGGTATGTGGGCAGTCTATAAGGGGTTAGAAAGCACGATCGGCCTGGACGATACGACCACGATCACTAACCTTTTTGGTCAGGGAACGAATCCCCTCGACCCTGGGAGTACCTGGAACTGGTGGGAGGAATTTTCCCAATATCTTGTTAACAACCAAAACAGTTCCAAATATTGGTCTGGCGGCTCCTATGGCAGTGTGTCCATGCAAACAGCCTGGGCGATCAATATGGTGCAAGCAACCCAGATCCCAGGACCGGAACCTGAAAAGGTTCCCGAACCTAATTCTGTACTAGGCTTACTTGCCATCGGCATTTTAGGAACAGGTTCAGTTTTACAACGCAAATTATTAAAGTAGGAATCTGACTCAGAAATTCGCTACTTAAAAATCGATCACTAAAAGCGATCGCACTCAATCAATCCAGTGCGATCTTTTTGAACGTCATTCCTCAGTCTTTAGATACTTTTTCCCTCACAAGTGCGAGAATTGCTATAGAATCCCGATTAGTTTTCATCTGTGGCAGTTCCGTCATGACTAGAGCGACAGAAACAGCGACCCTAACATTATACGAAGAAGATTTTTATCTCTGGCTAAAAACCACGGCAGAACAATTAAAAAAAGGCCAGTTTGCCGAGGTGGATTTAGACAATTTAATTGAGGAGATTGAATCGATGGGGAGAAGTGAAAGACACGCGCTCAAAAGTCTTTTAACTCGTCTCCTAGAACATTTACTCAAATTAACCTACTGGCAATCGGAAAGAGACCGGAATGGCAATCATTGGAATGGAGAAATCAATAATTTTCGGGCAGAAATCCAAGATTTACTGGAGGATAGCCCTAGTTTAAAGCCCTATCTTCAGGAGATTTTTCAGTCATCCTACCATACAGCTTTAGAGGCCGTCCGGAAAAAAATGGGTTTATCCCCCGGCGGCCTACCCAGTCAGATAATTTTTAATCTCGAACAGGTTTTAGATCATCAATGGCTGCCAATTGAGTGGGAATAAACTATTGACTATCTAAATCACTCCTTAAATCGCTAAACAGTCATCAGTGACCTGAAAACTCAAATCTGATAACCGATACTAAATCCGTTGAGTATAGGATACTTATGAGGACAGGCAAAAGGCAAGAGGCAAAAGGCAAAAGAGGGAATAGATAATCAGTTTTTAATAACTGGATTTAGTATGATAACTGATAACTGGTAACTGATAACTGATAACTGATAACTGGTAACTGATCTGGTTTTACCCAAAATGTCGGCTTGAAGGCTCTCGGTTTTACCTCGGAGATGAAAAGCCGACCAGTATAGAACGGCGAAGCACGATTAATATTCTGGGGAGTCTTGGCTCTCCACATATTTT
>SFAU01000047.1 GCA_007096045.1 Microcystis novacekii Mn_MB_F_20050700_S1
TTCTGAATTGTGAGTTATAACTATTATAATCTCATTTCTCTTTGTGCTCAAGTTGAAGATTTTCTAGTTTTTGACTGCTATAAGTATTAATACTCATTGCATAAGTGAGATGCTCCCGAAGGAATGAATTTGACACCACCTGAACCTCTGGCTAGTTATCACTCAATCACTGATTTTTCCTGCGGAATTACTTCTCTTGATGATTGGTTGAAGCGTCGAGCTTATGCTAATCAAGCCAGTGGTGCAACTAGAACTTTTGTTACCTGCGTTGACAATAGGGTAGTTGGGTATTACGCCCTTGCTTCCGGGGCGATTAGTATACAATCAGCTAATGGTAAATTTCGGCGGAATATGCCTAACCCAATTGCAGTGGTAATTTTGGCACGATTGGCAGTAGATACTTCTTACCAAGGTCAAGGTTTAGGACGCGGTTTATTTCGTGATGGTGCGCTACGGGTTGTTAAAACGGCTGATACCATTGGTATTCGGGGAATTATTGTTCATGCTATTTCAGAAGAAGCTAAGAATTTTTATTTGGCTTTAGGTTTTGATGTGTCTCCTCTTGAACCGATGACGTTGATGATTACTCTTAATGATTTACGCGCTTGTATTGCTTAGTGCGCTACAGGGGCAACACGGGGGCAACCACAGGGGGTTTGCCCCTACAGGTACGTTTAAGTCCAGAATAACTAAGATTCTGGGACTAAATAACGACGAGAGTTAACAAACACAGTGCGATCACCGACGAGTGTAGGTTGGATTGAGGCAACGAAACCCAACACTCTAATAACCCTAAAAATTTACATCCACATGGGAAAAGAATTTAATTCATCTTCGGTTAAAGCTTCTTTTAACCATCCCATGCTAACAGGAACATCATACAATCTTCCTGCCCCTAAACGCTTCCACATATGACGCATTCCGGGGATAATTACCTTAGCTACCCTTAAACCAATATCAGGACGAGTCTGATCTAATACTAACATTTCCATCCCCTTTGACTCAACAATTCGCTGACACAATTTAACATCTTCTAATAAATCATCACTGGCTAATTGTAAATAATCATGACTTTTTTTGGGTATTATCTTACTATCGGGAACTAAATAAGATTGATTGATTAACCTTGCGGTTTGCCACCATTTAACCGCCAAAGGATCCGCAGAGGGATTATAAATCGTTGTCCCATCTTCCTTAAAAGATAACACATTCGGTAAGATTTGATTAACCTCCGTTAACGCTCGACTAATGGCAATTTTCGGGTCAAAATGCGCCCCATATCCTAATAAAATATCTTCCACTTCCCGCTCTTTTCTCGGACTAATAGCAGCAAAACAAGGGATATTCAAATCACTGGTAATATCTAACACCCATAGCTCCCGATTTAACCCCTCATAATATTGCTTTAATTGCTCAAAATATGGCTCATCAAAGCTCTCTAAATTAACGGAAGGTTTAACTAATTGATTATACCACCATAAGGCCACACAATCTCGTTCCACTAACTCCATAAATCCTTGTAAAATCGCTTCTTCTATCGTATTTCCTGCGGCGCAGCCATTAGAATCTGCCCAACAATCTAAGGGTTCAGATTGAGAATAACCATAGTAACAATATCCTGTCGGTAAATACTTAAAATCTTGAGCAGTTAAAGACCATACAGGAGTCCAATCAATGATTCTAGTTTCATCAAAAGGTTCAGGCACTTTTTGAAACCATCCTTGATTCTTCGCATTCCATTCTTCTCGATGTTGATATTGTTTTTCACTAAAATTCATACATTTGTTAGGATGAATCGCTTTATCTCCTAACGCTTGATAACTGGCTTTTTCTCTGATTTCATTCCCTTGAAAAACCCCCGAATAGCGCTCAATAGCTTCACAAAATCCACTTGCTTTTGCTTGACTATCTGTACGGCCTTTTCCCGCACTTCTACCTCCAATATTTTGCCGTAAACTGTCTAAATCATCAAACAGGCCGCGAAAATGATGTTTCGCCACATAAGTATGAACTAAAGTATTCCCAGGAATCTTATTTAATTCTCGCACAATTCCCGTAATAGGACTGATAAGATGTTGATAGGTTCTTAAGGTTTCTTCAGGGGAACAAAAACGATGTCCCCCATCATTGGTAAACGCCTTTTTACGATGCCCCAAAACCACTGGTAAAGGTGTTTTATTTAGAGAATATCCACAACTAGGACAGTTCGGACGTTTAACTAAAATATGCTCTTGAAATTGTAAATTTAAAGTATCATAAGTCATTATTGTTCCTTCTAAACGTTGATTTTTACCTTGAGTAATCCACTTAAAAACCTCCATAGCCGTCATATTTAAAACCGTCTGCATTGTCGCTGAAGAAAACCCTAAAGGAGAAATTAAAGAAATCTTATTTTCTCTCTGTCTGATGAGAAATTCCTCCACGGGACGATTATCTCGTAATCGTTGAGCCAAACAATGCCAACAACCAGTTTTATCTGGATAAAATAAGGGACCAATCCATGCTAGATTTCCCAGGGGATTAACTAATAACCAAGGCTTTTGTGAGACTAAAGCTTGTTGATTAATACTATCTAAATCAGGATGAAGATAATTATCGGTTAAAATAATGGTTAAATCTCCTTCATCTGCGACTTGAACTTGCAAGGAATTCAAAATATCGCTCAAATCTTGCTGGGGAATTGAGCCTAGGCTTTTAACCGTAACCTTAAGAGATTGTAATCGTTCAAGAGCTTGGGATTGAGAAACCTGAAGATGATGGCATAAAATTGCTAAATTAGACGGCAATAATTCTTTTTTTTCTAACAAAACCCCTTGTTTATATAACTGAAAAATTGCTTTTTGAATTGCCAGACTATAATTAATAATAACTGCAAAAAAGTTAGGATTATTCGGATTAATTTCTTGATTTTGTGAAAATTCTAACTGAAGAATATCAATAATTTCATCAAGATTACGTTGACCATCGATTAATCTTACTAAACGATAATAAAGCGGCTCTTGAAAACAGATTGATTCTCGCTCAGATAGAAAAAATACCGTATTTGGTTCTAGGGTTTCAATTGAATAGGCAGGATTCCAATCAAGCTGGTTGAACATAATTTTTACTCTCTTTTTAAGGGATAGGTAAGGTTGATGATATACCTATAATATAAGGTTGATAGCAGTTATCTTAATGGTGAGCTGCGAAGTTTTCGTTTTCGGGAACAGAGAGGGAGCAGCCCATTTATGCCAAAATATAAAAGCGATCGCTAAAAGTGATTAAATTTATTCAATATGAAGACAAGTAATTTAGCTTCACTCTCGCCTCTAAGAAGAAATTAAGCTGGGGATTTAGTCAATTTGGTCAAGAATAATCGGTTAGAGGTGAGAAATCAGACCCCTAATTTCTTCCCTGCCTGAAATTTCTCAATTTTTCGGAATAAATTTGAGTACCAAAATCAGGGTAAATAATCCAAATATAAACTTAATAAAGTTTTAATAGACATTTAAGCCCTAATAGATTAATCTTAGTTTTTTTAAAGCCGATATGCTGCCTCGCTAATCCTTTTAAGGCTTGAAAACTGGCTATTCTGTCAGGGGTCGCCTGCGAGAGGGGTCAATTTTCAAGGATAATTTGTAAGAGAGTGTTGAAAATTCCCTTAATCTTAGTTATGAGCGATCGCCCACCAGAACTAACCCTAGCCGACCAGGCCCCTGCCAACTACGAATGTCGCTCCTGCGGCTATGTTTACGACCCCAGCAAGGGAGATAGTAAAACCAACACTCCCGCTGGAACCCGCTTCGAGGAATTGCCAGAAACGTGGCGCTGTCCCGTGTGTGGTGTGCGTCGTTCCCAATTTATCAACATTGGAGCTAAAAATACTCCTTCGGGATTCCAAGAAAATCTTAGCTATGGTTTTGGAGTCAACCGTCTCACTCCCGCGCAAAAAAATATTTTGATTTTCGGGGCTTTAGCGCTAGGATTTGTTTTCTTTATTAGTTTATATGGTTTAAACTAACTCAAGCACTCATTATCTTTAAATCTAACGGCTCTTATGAGCCTGTAACCCATCGGGTACAAACCCTAATCCGTCCCGATTCCTTGACCAATACCTCTGAACCATTGATGAGAAAACTGAAACAATTCGTAATAGTTCTAGCTGTAGCCTTTTTCTGCTTTAGCTGTAGTAGTGTGCCATCCCTGAGCAATAGTCCTTGGCAAATCCTCACCCTCGACACTGACTCCACTTTTGCCGATATCGCCTTTACCGACGACCTGCAGCACGGTTGGTTAGTGGGAACCAAATCTACCCTCTTTGAAACCAGCGATGGGGGGAACAACTGGCAGCAAAAAGTCCTCAACCTTGGCGACGAAAAAGTTAGCTTTAGCGCCGTCAGTTTCCACAACCAAGAGGGTTGGATTGTCGGTAAACCCTCGATTCTTCTCCATAGCGAAGACGGGGGCAGCAGCTGGTCCCGCATCTCCTTAAGTGAAAAATTACCCGGTTCCCCCTACGGAATTATCGCTCTGAACGACAAAACCGCCGAAATGGTCACGGATTTAGGTGCTATCTACCGCACCAAAGACGGGGGCAAAACTTGGCAAGCTTTAGTGGAAGGTGCTGTGGGTGTGGCCCGGACAATTGTTCGTTCCCATGATGGTAAATACGTGGCCGTTTCCGCACGCGGTAACTTTTATTCCACCTGGGAACCGGGGTCAACAGAATGGCAACCCCACAATCGTCTTTCCTCCCGCCGCTTACAAAAAGTCGGTTATGGTGAAAATGGGGAACTGTGGGCCCTGGCCCGGGGTGGTCAACTACAATTTACTAGCCCCAATGATCTCGATACATGGGAAGATAAGGTATTCCCCGAGTTTTCCACCAGTTGGGGACTTTTGGACCTCAACTACCGCACTCCCGAAGAAATTTGGGTCGCTGGTGGTAGCGGCAATCTGTTGGTCAGTGATGACAACGGCCAATCTTGGCAAAAAGATCGCGCCGTGGAAAGTGTCCCCTCCAATCTCTATCGAATTGTTTTTATCAATTCCGACAAGGGTTTTGTCTTGGGACAAAATGGGGTTTTACTGAAATATAATCCCCCGAGCGAACCGGCCTAAAACTTGTCTCAGGGTCAAGAAAGTCTCTATTATAGAGATTGAATTTTTCAAGTCCTATCATTCCGAGGAGAACCGTCCATGTCAGGTAGTACCGGCGAACGTCCTTTTGGCGATATCGTTACCAGTATTCGTTACTGGATTATCCATAGCATCACCATCCCCATGCTGTTTATCGCAGGTTGGTTATTCGTGAGTACCGGTTTAGCTTACGATGTTTTTGGCACTCCCCGTCCCGATGAGTATTACACTCAAGAGCGTCAAGAATTACCGATCATTAATGATCGCTTTGAGGCCAAAAATCAAATCGAGCAGTTTAATCAGTAGTTTACTTTAATTAAGGATAAAAACAATGGCTAGTGGTAATCCCAATCAACCCATTTCTTACCCCATTTTCACCGTTCGCTGGTTGGCAGTTCATACCTTAGCGGTTCCCACTGTCTTCTTTATCGGTGCAATTGCGGCAATGCAGTTTATTCAACGCTAGGAGAACAATTATGGAAAGAACACCTAATCCGAATCGGCAAGCCGTCGAGTTAAATCGTACTTCTCTTTACCTAGGTTTACTCCTAGTTGCTGTCTTGGGAATTTTATTTTCCAGCTATTTCTTTAACTAATTAGTCCCGATTTATTCTCATCGCAATTAGGAGGTGTTATTCATGTTCGCAGAAGGTCGTATTCCTTTGTGGTTAGTCGCCACCATCGCCGGTCTAGGCGTTATCGCCGTGGTTGGTCTTTTCTTCTACGGAGCTTACGCCGGTTTAGGTTCCTCTATGTAATTCCATATACGGGTAATTTCCCCCGGCAAAAAGCCGTTAGTTATAGAAATAACTAGCGGCTTTTTCAGTATTCAGTTTAAAGTAAAGCTCGATCGAACTTTATACTAATACCAAATCCGTTGAGTAACGCACAGAAAACGGGTTTCTCCGAGAAACCCGTTTTCTGCTGATTTAGGATAAATCCGTTTTTAATAGTGTGATTAACAAAAAAAGGAGTCAAATACTTGACTCCTTTAGTTATATGGATGATTTAGCTAAAACTAAACTTCTTGTTTACGAGTGCTAAGATCACCCAATTTTTGGAATAAACCGAATTCCACTTGTTCTTCCAGATCCGGATCGACCCCGGCGAATACGTCGCGGTAGATGGTACGAGAACCGTGCCAGATGTGACCGAAGAAGAATAGTAAAGCAAAGACAGCATGACCGAAAGTAAACCAACCTCTCGGAGAAGTGCGGAATACCCCGTCAGACTTCAGGGTTTCGGTGTCAAACTCGAAAGCTTCACCGAGTTGCGCTCTACGGGCAAATTTCTTCACATCAGCAGGATCGCTGAACACCTGACCATCGAGAGCGCCACCGTAGAAAGAAACGGTGACACCACTTTGTTCGATACTCAGTTTCGATTCCGCACGACGGAAAGGAATATCAGCGCGAACGATACCTTCCGAGTCAGTCAGGACAACGGGGAAGGTTTCAAAGAAGTTAGGCATCCGACGCACGCTCAGGACGCGACCTTCGCCATCTTTGAACACAGGGTGTCCTAACCAAGATTTAGCAATACCGTCACCGCTATCCATGGCACCAGTACGGAATAAACCACCTTTAGCGGGGCTATTACCGACATAATCATAGAAAGCCAGTTTTTCGGGGATTGCTTGGTAAGCTTCGGCGATAGTGGCCCCATTGGCGATGCTGGTCTCGACGCGACGCTCAATTTCTTCTTGGAAATAGCCCTTATCCCATTGGTAACGGGTCGGGCCAAAGAGTTCGATCGGCGTGGTAGCATTACCGTACCACATGGTTCCGGCCACGACGAAAGCGGCAAAGAAAACGGCGGCGATACTGCTAGAAAGCACCGTTTCGATATTACCCATTCTCAGGGCTTTATAGAGTCTTTCGGGGGGACGAACGGTTAAATGGAATAAACCGGCGATAATCCCGACGATACCCGCAGCAATGTGGTGAGCTACCACACCCCCAGGGTTAAAGGGGTTAAAACCAGCAGGTCCCCATTCGGGAGCTACGGGCTGCACATGACCGGTTAAACCGTAGGCATCGGAAACCCACATCCCAGGACCCCAAAGGCCTGTTTGATGGAAAGCACCGAAACCAAAGCAAAGTAAACCGGATAAGAACAGGTGAATACCGAACATTTTCGGCAAATCGAGCGCAGATTCGCCCGTGCGGGGATCGATAAATAATTCTAAATCCCAGAAAACCCAGTGCCAAACCGCCGCTAGGAATAGCAGACCGGATAAAACAATATGAGCGGCGGCAACGCCTTCAAAAGACCAGAAACCAGGGTCAACACCAGTTTCGCCAGTGACGCTCCAGCCACCCCAAGAACCGGTGACACCTAAACGGGCCATGAAGGGCAGCACGAACATTCCTTGCCGCCACATCGGGTTTAATACGGGGTCACTGGGGTCAAAAATAGCCAGCTCATAGAGGGCCATGGAGCCAGCCCAACCCGCTACCAGTGCGGTGTGCATCAGGTGAACGGAAATTAAACGGCCCGGGTCGTTGAGAACGACTGTGTGTACTCGATACCAAGGTAGTCCCATTGACTACGCTCCTCCTATTGACAATTTAGTGTCCACTTAGACGCTTTTTATATTCAGGGTCAAATATAAGCCCAATACTCTCGACGGTTAAGTGCAAGAGTTAGCCAACCTACATTATCCCTTGAAAAGTGTATCTATTCTAAAGAAGTGTAACTATTGTTAGAACAGATTTCAAGTCCTTGCGATCGGTCTTCCGCCAGAATAGTCCAGATCAGGGTGTGGGGTGTGGGGTGTGGGGTGTGGCCCCCCAACCCCCCCGACATCGGGGGTGTGGGGTGTAGGGTGTGGGGTGTGGGGTGTGGGGTGTGGGGTGTGGGGAGTTTTCTCAGTGAACTGATAACTGATAACTGATAACTGATAACTGATAACTGATAACTGATTACTTCCTCAGTAGTTCTTTGGCATTTTGCAGGATTTCGAGGACTTGTTCGGCACTAATCAAGCGTTTTAGCACCACTTGCCCGATGGTGGGGACGGTATCGGCAATTTCGGCACTCTTGGGGGCAACTTCCACCATAATCACGGCTTCTTCCACCTTATAAAGCCATAAAACCTGTTCTCCTTCTAAAATACCGATATTTAATCGCTCTATCTGTGGTGGTCGTCGCCAACTACTCGCATGATCCCACAAACCGCCAAATTCCCACACCCGTCCTATTGTCCAACCTGCCGTTAAGAAAAAATATTTCACTTTGTTACTCAATCTAGAATCAATCTCTAGCTTTCTGGCTCAATTAATTTTCAGCCGTCAAATTTTATTAAAAAACTGCTAACGTCCCGTTAATTTCACTACCCCAATGCCCCCAAAGTATAGACCCAAGACCGCCCCTGCTAACAGGGATTGGGTGAGAGGATCTGTGGAAGGGGTTAAAATCGCGCCTAAAATCACCGCACCCAAAACCACGAAACGCCAACCCGATAACATCGTTTGCGAGGAAATAATGCCTAAAAAGCTCAAAATCAATTGAATAACGGGAATTTGAAAGGCGATGCCAGTACTAAACAGTAAAAGTAAGACAAATTCAAAATAGCGCTCGATCGACCAAGCTTGTTCGACCACTTCCGCCCCATAACTCACAAAAAAGTTTAAAGCGGCGGGAATCAGGGCAATATAGGCAAAAAATAAACCAGCAAAAAATAAAACACTCGATCCTAAGACTACCGGGACAATTAAACGCCGTTCGCGACGGGTTAACCCCGGCAGCACAAAGAGGATAATTTGCAAGAGAATGACCGGACTAGCCACCAGTATGCCGCTATATCCAGCTACTTTTAGGGAGACGAAAAAAAATTCTCCCGGAGCTAACTGCAAAAATTTTACCCCTTGGGCGGGAACTTCCAGCACTTGTACTAGGGGTTTAACGAAGATAAAACATCCCACCGCACCTACAGCCACGGCAATTAAACTATAAAAAATCCGCCGCCGCAACTCCTCCAAGTGGTCAAATAAGGACATTTCCACTTCTCCGGGTAACTCATCGAGGAATTCAGGACTGTCTGGGGGTGGGGTTTTTACTTCTGTCGATGACATGGCTTTGGCTCGATCGTTCTCTACTCAAGCCTTTATCCTAGCATTGATAGGGGATGGGGGTTAGGGATTAGGGGTTCGGGGTTCGGAGTTCGGAGACAGACTTCAGGATAATAAATCAAAGTTGCCCCACTTCCCTTAAAAAAAATTTGCTATGCTATAAAGGCTTATTTAGTATTTGGTAAAAATAACCATAAATGCCGCCGTGTTCACAACTGTTCAACCCGCAAATCGATCGAGCTTACCTGATGACCTATTTACGGCAATTAAAGAGCTTAAACAGGAATTAAACGCCGTTATTCTGGCTCACTACTATCAAAATTCTGACATACAGGATATAGCTGATTACATTGGTGATTCTCTAGGTTTATCCCAGCAGGCTGCCCAAACCCCAGCAGACGTGATCGTATTTGCGGGGGTTCACTTCATGGCAGAAACAGCTAAAATCTTAAATCCAGATAAGTTGGTATTGCTGCCGGATTTAGATGCAGGATGTTCTTTAGCTGATAGTTGTCATCCTAAAGATTTTGCTCGTTTTAAAGCCCAATATCCCGATCATATCGTGATTTCCTATATTAATTGCAGTGCAGAAATTAAAGCCATGAGTGATATTATCTGCACCAGTTCCAATGCAGTCAAAATAGTTAATCAAATCCCTGCCCATCAACCGATTATCTTCGCTCCTGATCGCAATTTGGGACGTTACGTCAGTCAGCAAACTGGTAGAGATTTAGTTCTCTGGCAGGGTAGTTGTATTGTCCATGAAACTTTTTCCGAACGCAAGATCATAGAATTAAAAGTCTCCCATCCAGAAGCAAAAATTATCGCCCATCCTGAGTGTGAACCATCGGTTTTACGCCATGCGGATTATATTGGTTCCACGACGGCACTATTAAATTATTCCCTGAAAAGTGCTGAAAAAACCTTTATTGTCGTCACAGAACCGGGGATTATTCACCAGATGCAAAAATCCGCCCCAGAAAAACTATTTATACCCGCACCAGGTTTGAATAACTGTGCTTGTAATGAGTGTCCCTACATGAGACTGAATACTCTCGAAAAATTGTATCTCTGTATGCGAGATAAAACTCCAGAAATTACTATTTCTGAAGATTTAAGAGTTAAGGCACTGTTGCCGATTCAAAGAATGTTAGAAATGTCTTAATCAGTTATCAGTTATCAGTTATCAGATGTGAGTTTTCAGATGTGAGTTTTCAGTTCATTAGACATATCCAAAAATTATAACTCAATCAGAGCCTGCTTTTATTTTATGTACTAATAAGTAGTTGAATGACTGAAATATATATCTGTCGTTGCTAATTCAATTTAACTGAAAAAATAGGGGGCAATAAAAATCATTTTTATTTGGGTAATTTTCTTGTCTAGAAAGAATTTTAGTTTTGAGATAATATTAGGTAGAAGTCCACTGATTACTGTTCACTGATTACTGAAATGCTGAAGATAAATTTTTTCGTTGTGTTTGATGGATTGAAAAAAATCGACAAGGGGACGAGGATAATTAACCCCTAAAATCACCCGATAACGCTTTTGTTCCTCTGGAGATAATTTATAAGGTTCGTGAATTTTATCGCCCTTTATTGCTGCTAATTCGGGCAACCAGTGACGTAAATAATCACCTTTGGGATCATAATCTCTCGACTGTTTAGGGATATTAAAATAACGAAATCCTCGCGCGTCATTACCGACACCAGCAGTGTAATTCCAATTACCCCAATTACTACAAACATCGTAATCAATTAATAATGACTCGAACCATTCTGCTCCCATACACCAATCAATACCGAGATTTTTGGTCAAAAAACTAGCGACATTTTGCCGGCCACGATTTGACATAAATCCTGTAGCAGCTAATTCTCTCATATTAGCATCTACAAGGGGATAACCAGTTTTTCCCTCACACCAGATATTAAATCTTTCCCAATCTTCTAACCAGGGTAAATTAAGTTCTTGCAAACCAGATTTATAGAAGATTTTATTCCCGTGTTTACTGCAAATAAATCGGAAAAAATCTCGCCATAATAATTCAAAAATCAGCCAATAGGTAGAGTCATTTTTTACTCTTGTTTGCTCATATTTTTGTACTTCCTCATAGATATAACGAGGGGAAAGACAGCCAAAACTTAACCAAGCTGAGAATTTTGAGGAATAATTAGTCCCTAACATTTCATTGCGGGTTTCCTTATAGGTTTTCAAGGAGTCACTATCCCAAATATATTCTTTAACCCGTAATTTTCCTGCCATTTCACCCCCTTGAAAAGACAAAACACCTCCCCGGTCTAAAATTGGTTCTGTTAAGCCCAAATCGTTTAAACTAGGAAAGTTTCCCAACTCTATTTTAGGCAATTTTGTCAACTTTTTCGGACTGGGGTAAGTTGTTCTTATTTGCCAATGACGTTCTACTTGTTTACGAAAATTAGTAAATAATTCCGGTAGTTGATTAAGAGTAAAAGGTAAATCATCAGGATGATATAAAGTGGCTGTCCAAAAAGTTTTTATCTGCACGGGAGCCCTAGATAAAGCCTTATTTAAAGCCTTTTCTACCGCTAATTCCTCTGCTGTCACCTCTTGATGATAATAAACCCTAGCTATCTGCAATTCTTGAACTAATTGCGGGATAATTTCCTCTGGTTTTCCCCGTCGGATAATTAAATTACTGCCTAAACCTTCCAGAGATTGTTGTAAATTTGCTACGCTTTCTAATAAAAATTTAGCCCGGAACTTGCCAGTTTTGGGAAAGCCGTAGGAAGTAAAACCAAATTGACGCTCATCAAAACAATAGAAGGGAATTATCTCTAATTGTTCTTGAATAGCTCGATAAATTGCCTCGTGATCGTGAACTCGCAGATCATTGCGATACCAGATTAAAACTCGCATTTAACATCAATTAAAAGTTGATAAGCTAATCCCTTGCCCCCCCGATGTCGGGGGGGTTGGGGGGGTCTTGCCTGTTGCCGTAGGATAAATAGTAACTGGAATGAGATTTAATTATCTTTTCCCGTAGTAATGGCCATAGTAACGGTAATTGTGGTCTTTCCGACTAACATTATTAGCCACTAAACCTAACACGGAAATGTGGGATAATTTCAGATCTTCGAGCAGATTTTTCAGCGCAAAGCGATCGGTTTTGCCCAATTTGGTGACGAGAATCAGTCCGGTGGCCATGGCGGCGAGAATTTTCGCATCGGCAAAAGCGGCGATCGGTGGCAGATCGTAGATAATTAGATCGAAGGTGTGGTCTTGCTGTAATTGCGAGATCATCTCCTGCATTCTCTGGGAAGAAAGCAAGCGGGTGGGATCCGGGGGAATTGGACCGGAGGTAAGAATCGATAAATTCTCGTAGCGGGGTAGGGATTGAATGGCCTCGTTCCAATCGAGACCCTCGGCGATGACATTACTAAGGCCGTGGTCGTTGTCGAGATTAAGTCGCAGGTGAATCTGGGGTCGTCGCAGGTCGCCATCCACCAGTAAGACTCTTTGTCCCATACCAGCGGCGGCCTTAGCGATATTCATTGATATGGTGGTTTTACCATCTCCCTGTGATACAGAACTAATCACGAGGGACTTGAGGGGGGAATCGGAACCGAGGAGGCGAATATTGGTGTTGAGAGTGCGGAAAGCTTCCGAGAAGGGGGAGAAATTATAGTAGGAGGGGTTTTCGTTAGCTGATTTCGCAGTGGTATTAGGGATAGTAAGTTGTTGACCAGCGACTGTTAACTGGGGTAGGGCGGCGGTGATCACTTTTTCGATCGTGCCGAGGTCTTTTTGCCAGGGAATTGCGCCTAAAAGGGGTAGTTTGGTGTCTTCTTTTATTTCATCTGCACTATGATGAACGGGGTCTAATCTTTCAGCTAAAAAGGCCGCCCCTATACCTAGCAACAGACCACCGATAACCCCTAAAGCTAGATTTCGCACAGGTTTAGGAGAAACGAAATCTTCCCCTACTTCTGGGGGGGAAATTAGTTGCCAAGGCACTACTTGTTGTGCCACCTTCAGTTGGAGTTTTTGTTGTTCCTCCAGAAAACGGTTAAGGCTGGTGGTGGCGATTTCCAATTCTCGCTGCAAATCCGTATAACGACGGGCTAAAACCGCCAGATTTTTGACCGAGGCTTTCTGTTGTTCGAGGGACCGGGCAAGGGATTTTACCTTAATTTCTAGGGTTTGGCGACTGTTAGCGGCTTCCACCAATTGTTGGGTTAATTCCACCCGCAAAGCGCTCCGTGATACCAAAGCTGGGGAGTCACCCACTGTCTGGGGCAGTTTTTCCCCTAGGGTTCTCTGGGCCTCGTTTTGCAGTAGGGGCAGTAAATTAGCTCTTTTTTCCTCTAGGGTGGCGATTATCGGGCTATCTTTCGCAAAAACTGCCGATTGTTTGGCCAGTTCCACTTCTACTTCCTGCAGCTGCTTGAGCAAATCTTGATAACCGGGAGATTCACTCAGATAAGTGGCGATAATTGCTTGATTAGGGGCTAATCCCACCTGTTGCTGTAAAGCTTGATAGCGAGAGTTAATTTCGTTAAGGGCGACTTGGGCTGCCCGATAATCTTGTTCGGTAGTGGTTAACTGTTGTGATAAACGAGTCGCTTCTTTATCAGGATCGAGGAAATTGTATTGCTGCCGGAATTGCTGCATTTGTTTTTGTAGAGTATTAACTCGTTCCCGCAGCACGGGCAATTGTGCATTGACAAAATCTAACCCTTGATTAATTTCGGTCTTCCGTTCCTGAGAACTATAGTTTAGGTAATGACGGGCTAAATTATCTAAAACCAGCTTAATTTTTTCTGGTTCCGCATCTTGATAGGAAATTTCTAAAACTTTCGTATCTTTTAATTGACTAATTTCGAGATCAGATTTGCCAGTTTTACTAATTAAATCACTGTAGGTAAAGTCGGGATATTGAGGAGTTATTTTACTAAGGATGGGGTTAAGGAGTTGAGGACTTGTTAAAACAGCGATCTGGGTGTCATAATCGATATCTTCACCCCCTAACTGAGGCAGGATATCTTGGGCTGCCAACCCGAGAGAACTTTGATTGTCCTCAATGGGTTGACCGATGAGCAGCAGGAATTTACCTTGATAGATAGGGGTTTTTAAGAAAGTCCAAGTAGCGATCGCTGCTGTCACCCCGAGGGTGATACCAGCGATTAACCACCAGCGATGCTTGATGACAGAAAGGACTTGACGCAGGTTGAGTTCCTCTTCTTCCTGGGTCACGGAGGGTATAAAAGCGGGTTGAGCAAAAACTGGCAGATTTGCTTGACTTTGGGTTTTTAAAGCCCCGTTTTGTTGGTTGTTCATCATTAATCAAATAGTCAAGGGATAACTCTATTAAAAGATTTTGCGGTAGCAATCTGGCTCGATTAATCACCGCTTAATCATAACACCGTGCTACGATGATAACCCTAGTTTTTCCAGAACTGCTGATTTTTGCGCTGCTTCGTCTTATGGTCAAGCTTGCTGATAGTCTTCCCGACAGATCAGAACATCCATAGTTAGGGTTTGCGGCAAAAAGTTTGTTGGTGGGGTTAGGAGTCAGCCCACATCCTACACCCATTCCCCCTTTTAAGCTTGTTGTCACCCCTTACAACGGTGAGCAGTTACTGTTCATCCCTCAATCAACTTGCTCCCAGAGCTTTTAGGGTTTCTTGCAGCATTTCAGCGCGAGATACATTACCCTGATCTTTTAATAATTGTAGGCCTTTTTGCCAAATCTTGATCGCCTCATTATAACTACCAAAAGCTAGATAAGCCACCCCTAGATTTTGGTAAATAGCGGGATTATCGGGGTTTAACTTGAGAGCTTTTTTATAAGCTTTAATCGATTCTGGTAGCCGGTGCAGTTGTTTGAGAACCAGTCCTAAATTATAGTAACCATCGGCATAGCTAGGATCAATTTCTACGGTTTTCTCAAAGATAGATAAGGCAGTTTCGTACTTTTCTCCTTCGGATAATAACCCACCTAAATTATTATAGGCAGCCAGTTTTAATTTATCTAAAATTGGCTGCTTGATCGCTTTAATAAAATGATCGGCTGATTGCTTAAATTCCTCCACTGAATAATAATAATTAGCGAGATGGTAATATAACTCGTATAAAATATGCGGATTAGAGCCATGGCATTTTAAACCGTGTTTAAGCATCTTAAACCCCTCTTTATCCCTGCCAATATTGAGATATAACCCTCCCAATTTACTACACACATAGGGATCGTGAGGATGTTGCTGATAAAAGCACTCCATCGCTTTTCTTGCCCGTTCAAACTTATCTAAGTTGGCTATTTTATCGACGGTATAACCGTAGTGAAAAATAGCAATTTCTGGCATTTCAACTATTTTCCAATCAGGCTCTTTTTTTAATAAAACGGCCACATTATCATCAATAATTGAGTGATAGGGACGGGTAAAAGTGACTTGAGGATGTCGGCGAAATAGCCGCGAAATTAGAGAATAAGGTGATTGTACGGCTCCGATTTCATGGCGGATTAAATTAATAACTAAATTTTCCTCTTTTTCGATCTCCCGACGCATTTTCGGTACGACAGATGGATTTAATTCCTCATCGGCATCAAGGACTAAAACCCAATCGCCAGTAACATATTTTAAAGCCTCATTTCTGGCATCGGAAAAATTACCCTGCCAATCGTAGCTAGGAACTATGGCACCGTAACTTTTAGCAATAGCGCTCGTATCATCGGTCGAACCCGTATCCATAACGATCATCTCATCCACCACCTCTTTCACGCTATCCAAACAGCGCCAGAGATTTTCGGCTTCATTTTTGACAATCATGCAGAGACTAAGTTTAGGCATAACTTTACTCACTCTAGCGGTCAATCTTGAGGAATAGCGGCTCTTCTCGACTTTGTGTGATAATTTTTGCTTATGGAATCCTGAAGTGCTTATTGGGCAAGACTTTTAGGACTATTTTTCGGAAGAAACTATCAGTATAGACCTCGTTTCCACACAATAACCCACTGATTACCGCTCACTGATTATTTATTATCCTCCGAGTCTACCTTAAACCGTTCTACCGAAGAAAGCAGCTCCCGCGAGATAGTCACCAATTTTTGCAGAGAACCCGCCACCCGTTGAGATTCTTGGGAAGTTTCCTGAGCGGTTAACTCCACCGACTGCATAACTTGGGCAACATTGAGGGAATTTTCCCGTTGTTTGACCGTATCGGCGGTAATCGAGCGCACCAGTGTATCAATGCGGTTAGAAACTTGGATAATATCTTCTAGGGACTTCTTCGCCTGTTCCGAGCGCTCGGTGACATCGATAACCTGTTGAATCCCTTCCTCCATCGCCGTCATTACCGAACCCGTTTCCGATTGAATCTGTACAACGATCTGTTCAATTTCCTTAAGAGATTTAGCCGCTCTATCGGCTAACTGACGCACCTCATCGGCCACAATCGCAAAACCGCGGCCGGCATCTCCTGCTCGCGCCGCTTGAATCGAGGCATTAAGAGCCAATAAATTAGTCCGCGAGGCAATCTGAGAGATTACCGCAACAATTTTCGAGATTTCCTGCGAAGCTACCGCCAAACGCTTGACTTTTCGCGCCGTTTCTGATACGGTGTCGCGGATTTGCAGAATTCCCGCCACGGTTCTTTCCACGGAATCGCCCCCCTTCAGGGCAGTAATCGAGGAAATGCGGGCGACTTCTTCGGCTTCTCTGGCGTTTTCTGCCACCCTTTGAATTGAGTCGGTCATCATCTGTACCGAATTAAGAGTGACAGCCAATTCTTCCGCCATCCGCAGGGCATCGCTAGACTGATTGCGGGCGAAAGATTCACTATTGGTACTGGCTTGATTCACCTGTTTTGCCGCTGTTTTCACCTGTCGGACAATTTTGCGCAAGTTTTGGATAGTCGAATTAAAAGCATCGGCCACCGCCCCTAAAACATCGGCACTTACCTCCGCTTCCATGGTGAGATCCCCTCTAGCGGCTCCTTCCACATCATCGAGAAGTCGAATCACTTGTCGTTGTAGGTCTTCCCGTCCCCTTTCCGTTTCGGCGGCGCGGCGTTGGGCTTCTAGGGTGGTAGTGACCACCACCTTGGCCATCTGATTGAACCGATTGGCCAGTTGACCGAATTCATCTTCCGAGTAGATCGTCGCTTTAGCGTTAAAATTGCCTTGCCAGAGATGATCGAATTGGCTTTGCAGATCGTTGAGACTCCGCTTAATCTGACTAATTAACAACTGTAGACCTAGCCAAGTCAGGGCAAAGGTTCCCAATCCAGTTAATAACATCATTGCTGGTTTCGGTTGACTCCAAGGAGAAAGGCTGGCTGGTGCTGGTGGTATTGGGGCTGGTTTGGGGGCAACTTTTGCAGAAAGCCAAGGGGCGGTGCTAAGAGCAAAAATTAACACCACCGGGGTAATACCCGCTAAAGCCGCTAAAATTAGTTGCTTTTTGCCTAAAGAAGCATTGACAAAAAAGGCTAATTTGCCCGGATTGACTTCCACCACGGGCTTGAGCAAGCGCTCAGAAGCATTGGGCAGATGAGTATCTCTTTTGTCATCGGGAATTTTTAGAGGAGAAGGATTAAAACTAGGCTCTCCCACACCGAAACTGGCATTAAGGGGCGCAGTGGGTTCGGGGGCAAAACCACCGCTTAATGCCTCCCCCCCCGAACGGGTAAATAGCTCTGAGTCTCCCAGTCCTCGGTCCATATCCGTCAGAGCCAGTGAGGAAAAACCCTCTAAATCCTCATCATTGAGTTTTAGTTCTCTAAAATCTCTGGTGTCGTCCTCCTCGTCCTTCTCACCAGTGAGGGGATTTTCCTGTAGGTCAGAGGAAACCCTAAAAGTGGCTTTTCCCGTTGACTCTAACTCATCGCCCCACCCTTCCTGCAGCAATTCAATCTCCGCTGTTTCTACAAAGGGGGAAGGTGGTTCTCCCTCTGGAGAATCGCCAGACCACTGGGAACCGTGAAAGCCTGAACCCGGCGGGGTAAGGGAACTAAAGGCGGGTTCCTCCGATTCCCCAAAATCATCGTCATAGGCATCGACTTTGCCCACCCGAGGCTGGCCGAGAGCCTCCTCATGGAAAAGACCGCTATCTGAATCCATCTCCTCATTTTGCCAATCGGGGTCAGCCGCTTGCGACTCCCTCGACCGAGAATTGCTAAAACCCTGACCAGGATCGAAAGCTGCCTCGCTGTAGGCAATGCTTTCCGTAGCAGCGATCGTAAAATCTTCATCCTCGGCTTTAAAACGCAATTGCCGAATCTGATCGAGGCTTCGTCGAGCATAATCCACCAGATCGGAGCGATTGGGGGAATTTTTAGCCAATTGCAGCACTTTTTCGTAACGTTCCCTTGCCAAGCTATATTGTTGTAGTCCTAGATGAATGTGACCCTGTAAAAGGACGACATTAGCATCATCGGGATACTTGCCGATCATGTCTTTGATAATGACGGCGGCATCCTCAAGGTTGCCCTGGCAATAGGCGATGTTAGCCTGTCCATAGAGTTTTGCGTATTCTGTCCCTGACGGCATTAGCCCCTCCCCTAGTAAAGATAAAGTGGTGAAGTGTTTAGTAATTTAAAGAAAGAATTGCTACAAATACCATTCTGCTATTTTTTTCAGGTTTTAAGCCGCCCAACGGGCAGAACGGAGTATGGCCAGATGATCGAGTAACCTTAAGGTTTTTTTTGATTCTTGGCCCAGAATCCACTCTCCTTGCACATAGGGGGCGAGTTGAGCAGGAATACTGGCGGCACTACCTAGTTTATCTGGGTTGAGCCATTCCATGTCTCCCAAGCGTTCCACCCCTAAACCCAGGATAGTTTCCTTTTCTTTGAGGGTAATTACGGGAATTTCGGCTCGATCGGTGTTTAAGCGGCTGTTATCCCCCAAAAATTGCCCGAGATCCGCCACCCAGATCACTTGACCCCGAAGATTGATCGTGCCGAGGAGTAAGGGTGAAGCATTGGGAATCGGGGTAATGCGAGCGAGTGGCTGCTGTATCACCTCGCCAATGCCCACGGCACTGAGGGCAAACTCGTCCTCAGAGGGTAGATAAAATCGCAAGTAGAGTTCACCGACGGGAGTTTGTAATTCCTGAGTGTCGGGGGCGATATTTTGAGCGTCACCAGCCAAAAAATCGGCGTTGTTAGGCATTAGTTTATTTCCTCTTGCAACTAATAGTTCGGGCGGCGTTTTTAGCTGTCTTGACCTATGCCATAGCTAGACTGTCTCAGACGAAGGCGATTTTATCCCCGCAGCAGTTGTTTGATGGTATAAATGAACTCAATCGGTTCAAAGGGTTTGACAATGTAGGCATCGGCTCCGATTTTCATGCCCCAATAGCGATCAAAGACTTCCCCTTTCGAGGAACAGATGACCACGGGGACATTTTTGGTTTTTGGATCCGACTTGAGACGACGACACACCTCATAACCATTCATGCGGGGCATGACGATATCGAGGACGACGAGATCTGGATTGGCTCTCTGAATATATTCGAGGGCTTCTACCCCATCCGTGGCGATCGTGACCTTAATGCCGCTGTTGCGGAGTAGATCACAGATCAGTTCCCGTTGCGTTGGGCTGTCTTCTACCAGCAATATTTCGCTCATAACTCCCTACCTAGCTAGGCTGCCAAGGACAACAATAGAAAAATATGCCCGATAATAGTCCCCGTTGACCCGATGCTCCGAAATTGCTCCCATTTTTGCCTCCAACGCCATCTGAAATTTATCAGGGGTTTCCCCTCTAAACAAGGACTTCATTCACCCTTTTGGGTTTCATCTCTATAGTTCCCAATTCCAATGTTAACCATGAAACGACTAGCCAAGAGATTTTTGGTTCTTCGTGACTTGGCATGGTTCGATCGGGGGGCATGAATCGACTAAATCCTTATCTGGCAAGAGACTTAATTGATTAGTTCGTTCTAGAGCGAAGACAATTGACCAAAATCGCAGCAATGTCTGTCTCTATAAG
>SFAU01000048.1 GCA_007096045.1 Microcystis novacekii Mn_MB_F_20050700_S1
TAATTCTTTTAAATCTTCTACTGACTCAACAATATCAATTTTGGGTACGACCGGCATTGCCAATTTATCCACTTAATCATCTTTTCTATAAGTATGCCATAGTTTTTGAAATTTGGTATGACTCCTAACCCCACCAACAAACTTTTTCAGCAAACCCTAAGTAGGGAGGCACAATTATTTGTAGGATGGGTTAGGGGTAGCGTAAGATGAACGTAGGTTAGGTTTCATGCTTCAACCCAACCTACGTTCATCTTATATTTAATTCCACCCACCCACTTATTTACTGTTTACTGTTTACTGATTACTGTTTACTGATCACTGAAAAAGCATCCATGACTCAAGATAGTTTTCGCATCAGTTTTGCTCCCTTATCTTTGCAGGAAGTATATCAATTAGCCGATGATGGGGCTAATGGTGCTATTGTACTAATGAGTGGGACTGTACGGGAGCAAACCGACGGTAAACCGGTTATTTATCTTGATTATCAGGCCTACGAACCGATGGCGATCGAGGTTTTCCGGCAAATTGCTCGGCAAATTCGGCAAACTTGGCCCGATACCAATCGAGTTGTCATTCACCATCGCACCGGTAAGCTACAAATCGGGGAAATTAGCGTTTTAGTAGCGGTGGGTTGTCCCCATCGGGGGGAAGCTTTCGCAGCCTGTCGTTATGCTATTGATAATCTCAAGCATAATGCCCCCATCTGGAAAAAAGAATATTGGTCTGATGGTTCTAGTCAATGGGTTAGTATTGGGGCCTGTGAACTGGAAAATCAATAAATGGCGTTCAGGATGGGTAAATAACCCATCCTCGGAATAATTAGGCCGCTATGGCGGTTTTTTCCGATGTTAATGCCTCTTGGCGTTGGAATTCGGCTAATTGTGCCGTAATTTCATCTCGGACAATCTGACGGTATTCCAGGAAATGCTCGTTGTGGGCGCAGACAGTGATATAGTGTTCGGCGTTGGCGGGATTATGGCGCAAAATACCGAATAAATGCTGCCAGAATTTCCAGCGAGTCGAACGTTTAAAGCCCTGTCGCCAGATAATTACCGCTAGGGCATAGAGATCGGCCCGGCGAGGCAGTTTAAAGGCCGGTTTAGCTTTAGGTGCGCCTAATTTCAGGAAACAGCGATAGGTGCGCTCGAGAAATACCTCCGGATCGTACAATGTCCAGAAGGCTTCAATATATTCTGTGGCAATATCTTCGATCGGCCGGGTGGGAACGAAATTCATCAGGGTACTTTGGTTAATGTCCTGTTTCCCCGTTAATCGTAGTCGTCCTTCTTTTTCCAAGCGAGTCCATAGGGCGGTATTCGGTAAAGCTTGTAACATTCCAAATAGAGCCGTGGGAATAGCCGCTTCTTCGACAAAATTAATAATGCGATCGGCCGCTCCTTTTTTCTCGCCATCAAAACCGATGATAAATCCCGCCATAGGGCGCAATCCGGCTTTAATAATCTTTTCTACCGTCTCGGTTAAGGAACTCCGGGTATTTTGAAATTTTTTGGTTAATTGTAAACTTTCTTCGTCGGGGGTTTCAATACCTAAAAAGACCGCATCAAAGTAACAATCAACCATCATTTCCATTAATTCGGGATCGGCGGCTAAATCCACCGATGCTTCCGTGTTAAACCGGAAAGGATACTGGTGTTCTTCTTGCCAAACTTTTAATTCTTTGAGGAGTAATTTAACGTTACGCTTGTTGCCAATAAAATTATCATCCACCATGAACACGCCCCGGCGCCAACCTAATTCGTAGAGATAATCTAATTCTTTTAATAGTTGTGCGGGGGTTTTGGTGCGGGGTTTACGACCGTAGAGAACGATAATATCGCAAAATTCGCACTGGAAGGGACATCCCCGCGAGAATTGTACCGACATGGAATCATAAGCTTCAAAATCGAGCAGATCGTAGCGTGGAACTGGAGTAATTGTCACATCGGGTTTTTCTGTGGTGCGGAAAACACCTTTGGTTTCTCCTTTTGCCAATGCTTCCACAAACATCGGGATGGTGATTTCTCCCTCATCGAGAATCAGAAAATCGGCCTCGGCAACTTCATGGGGGATAGAAGTGGGATAGGGACCCCCCACGGCCACCAGTTTACCCCGTTGCTTGGCTTCGTGAATTTGCTCGATTAAATCTTGACGTTGCACAATCATGCCGGAAAGAATCACTATTTCGGCCCAGTCCCATTCTGCTTCTGTCACCGCCCGAATATTGCGATCAACCAGTTTAAATTCCCATTCCTGCGGTAAAATCGCCGCCACCGTCACCATACCCAGGGGGGGAAGTAAGACTTTGCGATCAACTAATTCCAGAATTTTGTTATAGGACCAGAAAGTCGGCGGAAAAACGGGATAAATCAGTAAGGCGCGCATATTCACTCCTCGCTCGACGGCGATCGATTCTTGACCTTTCGCTTGATTGTAATCTTTTTCGGTCAGGGATGGGAAAACCGTTATTTATTCCTAGAACTGAGATCAGGCTTGATTTTCGGCCGCCATTGCCCACCCTTGACCCTACCCCCATAAAAGTTTATGGTCAACATTAAGAAAATTTATGTAAAGAAATGTTGCATAGTCTGGAAAGTTATGTTACATTAAATATCAAGCACTTGACTTAAACGCAATTTTCTTATAGGAAGGCAATTCACCATGGATAAGCAAGAAAACAAACTCGGTTTCACCGCTTTCGCTGAAAACTGGAATGGTCGTTTAGCCATGCTCGGTTTCGTTATTGGCGTAGCTACGGAATACTTAACCCACAAAGGCATCCTTGCTCAGTTAGGCTTAATGTAATCTCAGCCTCGATTGCTGTGCATCTACAATCATCGAAAATTTGGGTCTGAAATCCCGTCCTAAAAGGACGGCCTGACATTTAATGTATTTCTTTAGTACACTTGAGGAAAGTAAGCACAGACTCAATTGAGCGAGTGTCTAGCGGGTTTTTGGCTAACCCTTTAAGGATTTACGTCTCTTAAGAATCTCCGCCGTTTTACGGCGCGGGAGTGTCAACTTGAATAAACTATAAAAAAAAGGGAAGAGCCTAGCTCTTTCCCTTTTTTAATTGCGGGTTGGGAAGTGGGGGTGTGGGGTGTAGGGTGTGGGGGGATGGGGAAGTGGGGAGATGGGGTGATGGGGAAGTGGGAAGTGGGAAGTGGGAAGTGGGAAGTGGGGTGTGGGGTGTGGGGTGTAGGGTGTGGGGTGTGGGGTGTGGGGTGTGGGGTGTGGGGTGTGGGGTGTGGGGTGTGGGGTGTAGGGTGTAGGGAAGAATGTCTCCTGTCTCCCGTCTCCTGAATACTGAATACTGAATACTGATTACTGATTACTGATTACTGATTACTGATTGATGCTGCGAGCGCTGGGTAGGATTAACATAGCGTCACCGAAGGAATAGAAACGGAAACGCTCTTGGATAGCTTCCTGATACAATGCCAGTAGTCTTTCCCGTCCGATTAAGGCGCTGACTAACATCATCAAACTGGACTTGGGTAGGTGAAAATTAGTGATCATGCCGTCGATAACCCGCCATTGATAACCCGGATAGACAAATAAATTCGTTTTTCCCTGAAAAGCGGTTAATTTCTCGCTCTTAGTTTCTTTAATTGCCCCTTCCAAGGCGCGAGCTACCGTGGTTCCCACGGCGATAATCCGGCCACCTCTAGCTTTTGTTTGGGCGATTTTTTCGGCAGTTTCGGCGGAAATTTGCAAAAATTCTTGGTGCATTAGGTGTTCTGTGATATTTTCCACTTCCACGGGACGAAAAGTCCCCACTCCCACATGAAGGGTGATATAGGCGGTATCTATACCCTTCTGGGCGAGCTTATGGAATAATTCGGGAGTAAAATGTAGTCCGGCCGTGGGAGCGGCCACAGAACCCTGTTTATTACCGTAAACTGTTTGATAACGGTCTTCTTCCGCCTCTGATTCGGTGACGTAGGGGGGGAAAGGAATATGACCGTACTCCTCCAACATATCCCAAAAACTGCGTCCGGGATGACGTTGAAATTCCAGCAGACGACCACTGGTGTTCAGATCTCGATCGATTACTTTCGCTAACCATAATTTTTCTTTGTTTTCCGTTCGCCCTGTTTTCGGATAAAAAAGGACTTCTGAACCGACTTTAAAGCGTTTTCCCGGTTTCACCAGAGATAACCAACGATAGTTATCTTGTTCTTCCAATAGTAATATTTCTATGGGTGCGCCGGTGGTTTTACGTCCAAATAAACGGGCCGGAATCACGCGAGTATCGTTGAGAACCAACAAATCCCCCGGCTCTAACCAAGCAGGTAAATCCCGAAAAATAGCCAAATGATGACTATTAGGAGAATCTACCACCAAAAGACGGGAACTATCCCGGGGTTCTGCGGGATTTTGGGCAATTAACTCCGGAGGAAGGTGATAATCGTAGCTGGAGAGTGATTGGTCAGGGATCATCGTCGTTATCATCATAAAGATCTTCGCAAAAGTTGGGTAATTCTACCCAGGCGAACTTCACTAAATCGGGGATTTCTCCCCTTGGTATCTGGAACGGTTTATCGTCAGACTAGAGATATAACACTAATCGTGACTATTAGCCAACATCCCAGCGGCCAATATGGACTATCTCTATTTTCTTGCTAACGCTAGTTTAACGCTACGAGTCACCGAATACCTGCGATCGATGACTCATCTACCCTCCTCCGTCATGACGGTTATCCATCAGATTAACGGTTGGGTGGTTAAGGTAAAGTTTAATCAAATGCTTACTCCTTGCCAACACGGGGATTTTCGCGCCTACATGAATGAGTTAGGGATTCCCTATCAACCAGAAATGCGTCTCCAGATGGTTTTTTGGAGTTTGGAAACGGGACAATCTCCTATTGATGTCATGCGTCGTTACCAAGTGGCGATCGTGTCCCATGGTACCCCGGATCAGCAAGATATAGAGGCTTTTCGGCAACAATTTACTAAGGGTTTAGGATACTGTCCGGAAACTCTGGCCTAGGATTTATTTTCTTTCGGGATGCTCTTCGAGGGCAACTACAGGACTCAAATCGTTGATGTGATCAATTAATTGATACAAGCGTCCGTAACTCTTGCCGTTGAAGTAAAAAACTAGACGGGGTAAATGGTGGGTGGAATCCCGACTCTCTCGTTCTAGAATTTGACTAGGTGCGATTTTCCCCTTAACTAGGATATCGCCGAAGTTTTGGTTAATTTGTTCGATCTGTTCCCCGCTTAGTTCGTGATTAAGACGAATAACAAAGGATTCTCCCACAAAACGGCTGGAGTGATACACCCGATAGAAGTGGCGAATTGTTTGACAAGCGTAGTCTAGATCGTTGGTAATTGTATAAAAATTCCGATCTTCGGCGGATATCAGTCCTCTTTTTTGCAGATTTTCACTAATTTGTTCTTGCCAAGTTTGCCAGTAATCCCCATCAGGCTCATCAATTAATACTAGGGGTGCAGGTCCGTATTTACCGGTTTGACAGAGGGTAAGCGTCTCAAAGGCCTCATCTTGCGTACCGAAACCACCGGGGAATAAAGCTACTGCGTCACTTTCCCGCAGAAAAAATAGTTTTCTGGTAAAGAAATATTTAAAATCGATTAATTTAGCATCATTTATGATATAGGGATTAGCCCCCTGTTCAAAGGGTAGCTGAATATTTAATCCGAAGGAATTTTCCCGTCCGGCGCCTTCATTCCCCGCTTGCATGATGCCACCCCCAGCGCCGGTTAACACCATAAAACCGTATTGACTAGACCTCCTGCAAAAATAGGAACTGATTATGTACAATAAAGTAAAACACTCAGAAAAACCATGACTTACGAAAAAGTAAAAAATTTGAATCCAGAAGAGTTTAAACGCTTTTGTGG
>SFAU01000049.1 GCA_007096045.1 Microcystis novacekii Mn_MB_F_20050700_S1
TTGACAATTCCCGCAAAAGAGTTTAGCATCATGATAATAGTAATCACAATTTTGATGTGACTATAATACCATATTTGTGTCGCTTTTTTGCCTTATGAAGCTATCGTTCAACACTTCTGCGTTGCTTGGTCTGGTTTGATCGGGTGAATAACACGAACCGAACAGCCGGTCTATTAAATCTTTTTCGATGCGAGTTCTATCTTTTTCGATCTTTATTGTACTAGATGCCCAAGGAGACAGATGGACAGACAGGGGGAGAATCTGATTAACTTTCCCTAAGGGCTTTTGTTAAGTTACATTAAGCCCTACAATAAAATTCCAGTGAGTTAGACGAAATTCGCTCGATCGCTCGGTCTTATCCGCTCCTAGCTGAGACAGAGAAAAGATAGCGCATCGAGAAACAGAAAAATTGAGCTACTCAGGCCTTCGTCAATACTGCCCCGTCATCTATCTTGAGTTATAACCTAGTGTCCCAAACCCTACCTAAACCCTCCCTAAAAAGAGAATTTTTGCCCTTTACCCTACAGGATGTTCGTCTAGCTATCCCGGCCCATTGCTTCCAATCGAGCGTTTTTCGCTCTTTAGCTTACTTTTTTTTTGATATTGGCATTATTGCCCTACTTTACTGGATAACTTACCAGATTAATCAACCATGGTTCTTCCCCCTTTTTTGGTTTATGCAGGGAACCATGTTTTGGGCCCTATTTGTCGTCGGTCACGATTGCGGTCACGGTTCCTTTTCCCGTTATCGTTGGTTAAATAACTTAATCGGTCATCTCAGTCATACTCCCATTCTCGTGCCTTTCCACGGTTGGCGTATCAGTCATCGCACCCATCACGCTAATACCGGCAATATCGACACCGATGAAAGTTGGTATCCCGTCACGGAAACCCAGTATAACAATATGGCTTGGTACGAAAAATTAGCTCGTTTTCAGCTAATTTTATTGGTTTATCCCCTATATCTTTTCCGTCGTTCCCCTAATAAACAGGGATCCCATTTTATGCCGGAAAGCCCCCTCTTTCGCCCCTCGGAACGGTGGCAGGTACTGACTAGCACCGTTTGCTGTACCTTTATGTTAGGTCTATTAATCGGGTTGGGTATCAGCCACGGCTTTTGGTTTCTGTTTAACTACTACATCATGCCCTATATCGTCTTTGTGGTTTGGTTGGACTTGGTGACATTCCTACACCACACTGAAGATGATATTCCCTGGTATCGCGGTCAAGACTGGTACTTTCTCAAAGGGGCGCTTTCTACCATCGATCGCGATTATGGTATCTTTAATCCCATCCATCACCAAATTGGTACTCACGTCGCCCATCATATTTTTATCACTATTCCCCACTATCATCTCAAGGAAGCAACCGAGGCTATCCGTCCCGTCTTAGGAGACTATTATCGCCTCTCGAAAGAACCGATTTTCAAATCTCTCTGGCGGTCCTACCGCAATTGTCATTTTGTCAGTGACCAAGGCAGTAAAATTTTTTACCGCAAAAATGCTCGAAAACAAAAATTAGGTCTTGGCTTGCGTTAGAATCAACACTTAAAGGAAAAGCTAAAAGCTAGAAAACCAAACAGGGCATCTAACCTTTAGCTATTCTTGTTCAACGTTACAGTTATCGAAAATTTGGGTTAAAACCCCGTCGTTTTACGACGGCTTTTCTTGATCTTTAATAGAGCATCTGAGAACTTCCAGGGTTGCACCTATCAGTTATCAGTTATCAGTTATCAGTTATCAGTTATCAGTTATCAGTTATCAGATGTGAGTTATCAGTTATCAGATGTGAGTTATCAGTTATCAGATGTGAGTTATCAGTTATCAGATGTGAGTTATCAGTTATCAGATGTGAGTTTTTAAGTGTGCAGGATTAAATAGAATTTTCCTACTGTCTTTTTACTGATTACTGATTACTGTTTACTGCTCACTGTTTACTGATTACTAACCGACTTGACATTATTGGCATACCTAGTTAAAATAGAGTACAGACAGACACATTTTAACCCAATGAAAGCAAGGTATCAATACCGCATTTACCCAACTAACCAACAAAAGAGGCTTTTGTCGCAATTGTTCGGGTGTGTGCGTGTTGTCTGGAACGATACCTTAGCTTACTGCCAAGAACTCTATCAACAAGGAGAGAAAAAGCCAAAATATACAGAGTTGTCCAAAAGACTAACTCAGATTAAAAAAACCGAAGAAAAAAACTGGTTAACCGAGGTTTCTTCTATTCCTTTACAACAGTCTTTAAGAGATTTAGAGACAGCCTACTCTAACTTTTTTGCATCTTGTCAAGGAGAAAGAAAAGGGAAAAAAGTCAAACCTCCTAAATTTAAAAAACGTAAATCTAAACAATCAGCAAGATTTACCGATAATGGCTTTACCGTTAATCAACACCACGTTACTTTAGCAAAAATCGGTGATTTAAAAGTCGTTTGGAGTCGTCCATTACCCTCTAAACCTTCTAGCGTCACCGTGATTAAAGACGCAGCCGATCGTTATTTTCTCAGTTTTGTTGTTGAGATTCAACCCGAAACTTTGTCAGATAATGGACAGTCAGTAGGGATTGATTTAGGGATTGCTACTTTTGCCACATTAGACACAGGGGAAAAGATCAACGCCCCAAAACCGTTAAAGAAACGATTAAGACGGCTTAAAAAGGCACAGAAAAACCTTTCTAGAAAACAGAAAGGAAGTAACCGACGGGAAAAAGCGAGAAAACGAGTAGCTAAAATTCATGGGAAGATTAAGGACACTCGCACTGATTTCTTGCAGAAACTATCCACTAGAATTGTTCGTGAGAATCAAACGATAATTTTAGAGGATTTAAACACATCGGGAATGGTTAAAAATCGGAATTTGTCCCGTGCCATATCAGACTTAGGATGGCGTTCTTTTCGAGATATGCTATCAGCCAAGTCTGATAAATATGGGCGTAATTTTCGGATAATTTCCCGATGGGAGCCAACGTCTCAGCGATGTTCCTGTTGCGGGAATATCGGCGGGAAAAAGGCGTTAAATATCCGTGAGTGGGAATGTCTTTTCTGTGGAACTTTTCATGATCGAGATGTAAACGCTGCGGTAAATATCAAGGTCGCCGGAGGACATTCGGAGACTTTAAACGGAAGTGGAGGAAAGCGTAAGACTTCTGTTAAAGAAGCAGCATCCCGTGAAGCGTCAACCCCATTCAGCGACCATTCTAAAAAAGTGGCGTGGTGAGGAATCACCGTCCGTTTACGGACGGTGAGGATGTCAACAATGTGTACGAGACATTGGTAACTGTTATTTTTGTTTCTTGAAGCGGGACACCAATCCTAAACCACCCACTGCCAGAAGTCCGAGGACAGTACCCGGTTCGGGAACGGACTGGCGGAAAGAATTTTGCAATTGGAATAGACCTTCAGTGCCAGGATTAGTATTAGCTAGGGTATTTGTGACGGTCAACAGTTTCTTGGGGGCGATAGGGTAAAAACCTGATGCAGGGTCCTGTGAGCCGTTAGTTGAAACTAAGGAGAGCCCAGGTATCTCAGCAAATTTCTCGGTTACAGTCCCGTAGTTGGATGATACGTCTGAATCTAGGTCAACCCCGACAATAGACTTGGGGGAGCTAAGTGGATTGACCGCGATTGTATATGTGAAAGACCCCCCGGGACCCTTATTCTCATCAGGGGCACCGAGAGTCACAGCATTGTATATGAAATAATAATGATCATTACCCATTTCGGTCAGCGCAACCTCATCCAGCGCCTCGGCTCCAATGGGGTTGAAGGGGTCGACAGCTGCTAGGTTGGGGACGTACGTAACTTTTTTGTCGTTCCAAATAAGAGGAGTACCGGGAGTAGTTGGGGTTCCCGTCCATTGCTCCCAAGTTAACATCGCGGTGGCACTCGCACTGGTAGCGGTAAGCACCGAGCCGGCGAGAACCCCAATGGCTAGAGAGCCAGAAGCAAAAGTTTTGGTCAATTTGTTGGTTGTCATCATAACTGAATTATCCAGCGTTAATTGTGTGTACTATAGCCATCAAAAGAAGTTAAGCAAGTGTTAAGCTCGCTGATAACTTTTTGTTTGACTTGATAGAACTCTAGCGCAACTTTTCAAAAAAAGCAAGTGTTTTAGAAAAAATTTTTTCGGTAATATTTATCGATTTTTGTGTCCAATTTTATAGCAGTTTTTCTTGAACATAACTACCCAAAAATTGACAAATATACCCAAGCTTTTTGGTGAAAGTTGGACAAATCAACAGACTCTACTTTAAAAAAAATCTCTCAAATTGTTACAAAACTTAATCAAGAGAGGGACAATAAGTAGGTAGGCACAATTATTTGTCGGATGGGTTAGTAGCTTAACATGAGGGGGCGTTGGGTTTCATCCTTCGGTCCAACCTACGTTCTTTATCTGACAACGCCCAATTATTGGTCGGATGGGTTAGCGGTAGCTTAACATGAGGGGGCGTTGGGTTTCCTTGGGTCAACCCAACCTTGTATATTGAGAGAGGTGGTAGACCGTCCCAACCTTGGTCGGAAAAGACCGCTTCGTTCTGGGGTTGCAGAAGAATTAATTTCCTGACGGAAGAAAACAGAAGAAAACAGAAGAAAACGGGGGAAAGAGTGCAACCTTGTGACCAACTCAGGTTTTAGGGGACTTCCAGAGAATAAAATACCCAACAAAAAAATAGAAAAGTTTTTTTTTGAAAAAGTAATTATTTTTGTCTAGGAAAACAAAGAATCTCCTATTACAACCTATTTTTCCGAAAAAATAGGCAGCACAAACTCTTATACTTCCGAGCTTTTTCGAGTATAACAAGGACAAGTTAAAGAATCAAAGACAGTTTTTAGCTAACCATCTTAGTT
>SFAU01000005.1 GCA_007096045.1 Microcystis novacekii Mn_MB_F_20050700_S1
ATCGAAACGAATAGGCTTTTTCCATGTCTCACATTTTAGCATATATTTCGTAAATGCGCTAGTATTTAACGGTAAAGCCGTCGTAGAACGACGGGGTTTCAGACCCAAATTTTCGATGACTCAACCGCAAGCACAACGCATCCTCTACGTTAGACTCCCCTGTAATCCCATTTTCCCCATCGGTGTGGTTTACCTTTCCGACCACGTTCATAAACTCTTCCCCGACATCGAACAAAGGATTTTTGACCTTGGCACCGTCCCCCCCTTAGACTTTAACCAGGCACTCGATCGCTGTGTTGACGAATTTCGGCCGACCCTGCTAGTATTCTCCTGGCGGGATATTCAAATATATGCTCCCGTCGGTGGTCGGGGTGGCAATCCCCTGCAAAACGCCTTTGAATTTTACTACGCCAAAAACCCCCTAATCAAGGTGAGAGGTGCTTTAGGAGGTTTAAAGGTGACAACAGCCTACTACGGCGAATTATGGCGCAATCAGGGACTAATTCAGCGAGGGTTGCAGCGAGCCAGAAAATACCATCCCGAAGCGCGAGTTATCGTCGGGGGTGGTGCCGTCAGTGTTTTCTATGAACAACTAAAAACCAAACTGCCCATAGGAACAATTGTATCAGTTGGAGAAGGGGAAACCCTGCTAGAAAAATTCCTCTCCGGCCGAGACTTTAGCGATGAACGTTGTTATGTCGTCGGAGAAACCACACCCCGGCCGCGTTTAATCCACGAATCCCCCACCCCCTTAGAAAAATCCGCTTGTAACTACGACTATATCGAAAGTATTTGGCCAGAATTTTCCTACTATTTCCAAGAAAACGACTTTTATATCGGGGTACAAACCAAGCGCGGCTGTCCCCATAACTGCTGCTACTGCATCTATACCGTCGTCGAAGGTAAACAAGTACGCATTAATCCAGCAGATGAAGTAGTCAAGGAAATGCGCCAATTATACGACCGCGGCATTCGCAATTTCTGGTTTACCGATGCCCAATTTATCCCCACCAGAAAATTTATCAACGATGTAGAAGAGCTATTAGAAAAAATCCTCGCCGCTGGGATGAAAGATATCCATTGGGCTGCCTATATTCGTGCCGATAATCTCACTCCGAAACTGTGCGATTTAATGGTAAAAACAGGCATGAACTACTTTGAAATTGGCATCACCAGTGGTTCTCAGGAATTAGTCCGCAAAATGCGTATGGGTTATAATTTGCGGACAGTTCTGCAAAATTGTCGGGACTTAAAAGCGGCGGGTTTTAATGATCTGGTTTCGGTAAATTATTCCTTTAATGTTATTGATGAAACCCTAGAAACTATTCGTCAAACCATCGCCTATCATCGGGAATTAGAAAATATTTTTGGAGTCGATAAAGTGGAACCAGCCATCTTTTTTATCGGATTACAACCCCACACTCATCTAGAAGAATACGCCTTCAAAAAAGATATTATTAAACCCGACTATAATCCCATGAGTTTAATGCCATGGACAGCAAAAAAACTGCTTTGGAATCCCGAACCTTTGGGGTCATTCTTTGGCGAAGTTTGTCTGCAAGCATGGCGACAAAATCCCGATGATTTTGGACGGGAAGTGCTGAAAATTTTGGAAGCAAGACTAGGGAAGGCCGATTTAGAATCCGCTTTAACCGCACCGATAGAAACTAAGAAAAAAGTCTTAACTCCTGCTTAAAAATTAATTTTAGTCAATCCCAAGGCAGCAATTAGCGTTACCATAAATCTGAAATCAGGAGATCATCGAAATCCCTTTACTGGTAACTGCAAAATGAGCGACCATCGCCCCCATTGGCTAGAATTAGCGGAATATATAGCCCTAGGATTAACCCTGCTTACCCTTATCGCCATGGGTGCGGGGTTTTTGCCTTTATTCCTCCTAGTCTTGACTTTCGGGTTAAATATTCTCAATCGTCTTCGAGAAAGAACCCTGCAACGTCAACGCTTAACCGAGATGACTGGTCATTTACAGAGTCAGTGGGAAGAAGAAAAAGAAGCTTTATCAGCACAAATACAGTCCCTCAGTCCAGGGGTGGCCAGAGATAACGCTCGTGCGGTCGCAGAATTAGCCGAGAATATTCTCGCCCTCGAACAGTCCTACAATCAAATTATTCAATACATCAACCGTCACCTTCTCCTGGAACGCATCGAACATCTGGAAAAATCCTACGGTCGCTTACACAGAGAGATTTTGCCGATTAACGAAGAATCGGCGGATATTCCGGAGACAAAAGCGGAAAATGAGCCAAAAATCACCCTCCCCGCCCTTAATTTAACTCCCAATTCCCCCCCTGTCCCTATCCCCCATTGGCATTATTATCGCCGTCTGGCCGCCCATCGGGAAATGATTACGGCGATCGCAATTACCGACGATCAACGGTTTTTAATTAGCGTTAGTTGGGATCGTACCCTAAAAATCTGGGATTTTGGGAGAGGAACCCTAATTAATACGGTGGAAGCTCACGATCAGGGTATTTTAGCCCTAGCAGTCACCGGAAACGGCGATTATCATCTAGCGACGGGAGGATTCGATCAAACCGTTAAATTATGGACTTTAGCCGCCGATGCCAGTAATCTGGAATTAAATCAAATTTTCCTCGGTCATCTCGGTTCGATTCACGCCTTGGATTTTGCCCCCCGTTGGCATTTTTTGGTGAGTGGTAGTTACGATCAAACCCTAAAACAGTGGAATTTAGAGCAAGAAAACGAAGAATTTAGCTCCTATGACAGTCTGGGGGCAATTTATGCCCTAGCAGTGGCTCCTAATCAAGATTTTATCGCCGCAGCTGGGGGTGATGGCACTGTCACCCTCTGGCAATTGGGATCGGGAGAAAAAATCGCCGTTTTATCTGGTAATATTTCTTCGGTGCAGAGTCTGGCGATCGCTGCCGATAGTCAGATTATTGCCGCTGGTTGTGTGGATGGGACGGTGAAAATCTGGCAATACGACGGCGAGAAAAGCGGTCATTTTGCGCCAATTCGGGTGATCAATGCCCATAATGGTCAGGTGACAAGCTTGCTATTCGGAGAGGAGGGTCAATGGTTATTTACCGGGGGAACCGACGGAGAGATTAAAATCTGGTTAGCCAATTATCAACAGGCGATCGCAACTCTCAGTGCTACCGATGGGCGATCATCGCCGATCTCCAGTTTAGTTCTCAGTCCCGATTATTGCCACCTAGCAGCGGCTGCGGCCGACGGTAGCATCACCATCTGGGAAAATATCACTTAATGGTCGATCGAACTGGAAAAATTGTATAATGTAATGTCCCAGACTCGGTCGGGCCAGTTTGACCCCAAGAAAAAGTGACTGAGTTAACTGTCGTTTCTGCCCAATAGTTGTCATCGGGGCATCGAGAACGCGAGAGCGATCGCTTATCCCAGAATCATTACCCATAGTAAAAAATTCAGAATGAAGACTCCAACAGATCAAAGATTTGATTACGTCAAAATCGGTTTAGCGTCCCCCGAAAGAATTCGGCAATGGGGAGAAAGAAACCTGCCTAACGGTCAAGTCGTCGGAGAAGTAACCAAACCAGAAACGATCAACTATCGGACTCTCAAACCGGAAATGGATGGGTTATTCTGCGAGAAAATTTTCGGCCCCTCGAAAGACTGGGAATGTTGGTGCGGTAAATACAAACGCGTCCGTCACCGGGGAATTGTCTGTGAACGTTGCGGGGTGGAAGTTACCGAGTCCCGGGTACGTCGTCATCGCATGGGTTTTATCAAATTAGCTGCCCCCGTCACCCACGTTTGGTATCTCAAAGGTATTCCCAGTTATCTCAGCATCCTGCTCGATATGCCCCTGCGGGACGTGGAGCAAATCGTCTATTTTAATGCCTATGTGGTTCTCGATCCGGGTAACGCAGGCAATCTTAGTTATAAACAACTCCTCAGCGAAGATCAATGGTTAGAGATCGAAGAAGAAATCTACGCAGAGGATTCGGAATTAGTTGGTATTGAAGTGGGTATCGGGGCCGAGGCTATCCAAAGACTCTTACAGGAAATTAACCTGGAAGAAGAAGCGGAAAGACTGCGGACGGAAATTGTCGAAAGTAAAGGGCAAAAACGGGCAAAATTAATCAAACGTCTCCGGGTAATCGATAACTTTATCGCCACGGGTTCTCAGGCAGAATGGATGGTTTTAAGCGTAATTCCCGTGATTCCCCCCGATTTACGCCCCATGGTGCAGTTAGACGGCGGCCGTTTTGCCACCTCTGACCTGAACGATCTCTACCGTCGGGTGATTAACCGCAATAACCGTTTATCCCGTCTGCAAGAAATTCTCGCCCCCGAAATTATCGTCCGCAACGAAAAACGGATGTTACAGGAGGCCGTCGATGCTTTAATTGATAACGGTCGTCGTGGTCGCACGGTGGTGGGGGCCAATAATCGCGCCCTGAAGTCTTTATCGGATATTATCGAGGGTAAACAGGGGCGTTTCCGTCAAAATCTCCTCGGTAAACGGGTGGACTATTCGGGACGTTCGGTTATCGTTGTTGGTCCGAAATTGAAGATCTATCAATGCGGTTTACCTCGGGAAATGGCGATCGAATTGTTCCAACCCTTCGTTATCCATCGTTTAATTAAATTAGGCATCGTCAATAATATCAAGGCGGCCAAGAAAATGATCCAACGGGGGGATGCCAATGTTTGGCACGTCTTGGATGAAGTGATCACGGGACACCCGGTGATGTTAAACCGCGCCCCCACCCTGCACCGTTTGGGTATTCAAGCGTTTGAACCGATATTGGTGGAGGGCCGGGCGATTCAGTTACATCCCCTCGTCTGTCCCGCTTTTAACGCTGACTTTGACGGGGATCAAATGGCCGTACATATTCCCCTCTCCCTGGAAGCACAATCGGAAGCGCGATTGTTGATGTTGGCCTGTCATAATATTCTCTCACCGGCGACCGGTCGTCCGATTGTTGCCCCTTCTCAGGATATGGTTTTGGGTTGTTATTATCTCACGGCCGAAAATCCCAAGGCCCAAAAGGGTGGAGGTCGTTATTTCGCCAGTATGGATGACGCTATTCACGCTTTTGATCAGGGATTGGTAGATCTGCACGCTTCTGTGTGGTTGCGTTTACCGGTGGGAGAAAAGGTGAAAACCAATAAACCCGATGAGGAAGTCCTGGAAACGGAAACTCTCCCCGATGGCAGCATCTGGAAATATTATCGGGAACGCAAAACCCGCGAGAAGGATGGTCAGATAATTTCCCAATATGTGCGTACTACTGTAGGGCGAATTATCTACAATAAGACGATTCTAGAAGCTTTGGTGGTCTAGAGAGAGATTCAGCTAGGGTGGGCAATGCCCACCTTAATTTTTAGGCTAAAGCGGCAATACATTCTATTTCCACTAGGACATCTTTGGGAAGACGGGCCACCTCCACACAGGCCCGGGCCGGGGCGGTTTCCGGGGGGAAATAACGGGCATAAACTTGATTCATTGCCCCGAAATTGGCTAAATCCGAGAGAAAGACGGTAGTTTTCACCACATTTGACCAATTGGCTCCCGCGGCGGTTAAAATGCCCTCTAGATTGGCCATGACTTGTTCGGTTTGGGCGCTAATTTCCCCGGAGACGATTTCACCCGTGACGGGATCTAGGGGAATTTGTCCCGCAACAAAGAGAAAAGGACCAGTAGCGGCGATCGCTTGATTATAGGGACCCACAGGGGCCGGAGCTTTATCAGTACGGATGACCTGATTATTCATGGGCGGGATAGTTAAAAAAGATAACATTGAATCAATTGAATATTTTCCCAGTTTTTCGATCGCTTGTAGTTAATTTTCGCCGGTTAGGGCTCTTTTGGTTTTCGTGTGGAAACGAGGTCTATACTGATAGTTTCTTCGACAAAATAGTCCTAAAAGTGTTACCCGATAAGCATTTCACGATTCCATAAGCAAAAATTATCACACAAAGTCGAGAAGAGCCCGGTTAGGGGGTTTAATTTTACTGATTGTCTTTGTCGAAGATGCGCTAAAAGCGATCCTGTGAGAAATAAGTCAACAGTTATGACGTTGCAATTCTGCATCTAACTCTGTTAACCAATCATATATTCTCTCAAAATTATATTTAGTTTTAGAAGGAGCGTCATAAGTTGTCAAAGTGCCTTTAGTATGAGTATGAGCAGCTTGATTGCGACTTTTATTTAGATTACCAAGATCACCTTTTAAAGCACTAATTTTACCAGTTTTTTCTAACTCTTCTTCGATTTTTTCTAATGTTGCTAAACCAATAACTATCATCAACATTTTTCTAAAAGCTTCATATTGAAATTTAGAGTTAGGCTTAATAATCTCGTCTTTGATGAATTTTTGGTTAGCTTCGGACTTTAAGCATCGTTTAGCACATCTTAAAACTATATCATCCATAGTTTCCTCGATCCAGCCACATAATTCTATAAGAGCTAGTTTAGAATAAGAAGAAGTTTTTTGATCATCAGCTGTAGGGTCATTATAGAGTTGATCAAGCCAGTTTAACGTCTTGAGTAAATAATCTTTAGTAATCATTACCAGTAGATGAAAAAATTTTAATAGATGTATTAATTCTCTCTAAAGCCTTATCTTTTTGGTAAATACCACCAGCTAAATTTTTAGTCAAAAATGGTTCAGATTTTATTAATCTAGAATACTTGTCTTGTAATTCACTATTGGAGAGATTGACTAAAGTACCTAAATTCTTGGCAACTCCTAAAAAAATTCCCTCAGCGATAACTTTACTGGTTTTGCTCGACTCTCCTTTGAAGATTCTATCATAAATCAAGTCAACAGTTTGCTTAAATAATTGATCTTTATCTTGAATAAAATCTTCGTGAGCAAATCTATGTTTATACATATAATCATTTAAAAATCTGGTCAATTTCCCCTTGTAGTTCTGGTATTCATCATAAAAAGCAAAGAAACGAAGCACTAATTCTTCATCTTCAAATCGAGGTGCTTTTTTCTGCTTTCGATCCATCAGCAAAAGCCAGTTTTCATATTGAGTGCATTCTTTTAAAAAACTATTAAACTTGCCATTATAGATACAATTTCTGATCTCCTGATTGTTAAGTTTTACTCCACCGGTATTTAAGCGATGGAAAATGGTAAAAATATAATTATTATGAGCTTTTTTGCTGGAGTCGTAGCGAATCACCGTGATGGGAATGGTCATATTTTCTACGCGTTCATATAATTCTTCATGCTGAGTTTTTATTTCCTCAACTGTTTTTCCAGAAATAGACGAATCTACATCGAGTAATTTTGATAGCTTCCAATCTTCAGTAGTTAAAAATTTGACGATGGTACTAATTCGTTGTAATCCATCAATGATATAGCGTTTATCTGTCTTATAGTCAAGACTAATACACATACTAGGAATCGGTAACTGTTTCATTAAACTATCAATAAAACGAGTTTGTTGTGGATCAGTCCACACCACATCTCTTTGAAAATCTGGATCGATAACCAATTGTTTTTTTTGATACATTCTAACTAGATCAGAGCAGGAACGCTGCTCATTGTAAGCAATAATATCTACAGGAGGAAAATCCACATCATCTTCTTCCTCTAGATACTTTTCTTCTTCGGCTGCTAGTAATTTCTCTTCTTGACTGAGATAATTAACCATAATTTTTATCCCTCCTAATATCTATAAAATCTCTAAAAAAGGCTCATCAGGTACTGTCCGATCAATACAAAAACAAATCAGACCCAAAAACGAAGCCACCAACATCTTAACATAGAACAAAGAAACTGGCTCTATCAACTTGGTCAAGAGGGAAATTTATCTCTCGGATGCTATCTACTGAAAATTGGTATCTTCATCGATTAAGTTAGCAATGGGAGCATAATAATCCAGTAATCCAGTAACAGGATAGCGATCGGCTATAGCGATCGAGGGAATATAAGGTATGATTAGATAGTCTTCTGAATCTATATCTATATTTTTGTCAATATATTTTTGTAAAATTTGCCAAGCATGGGTAACTTTATTTATTCCTGTATCACTTAAATCAGGAACAGGTGAAAAAACAAAATTGAGTGAAAGTCTGCCAAAAGAATTCAAAGATTGCAAAAGAAGCTCGATTCCTTTTTGATTTTGCTCGTTAGGAAATAGAAAAATAATTGCTTCGTTGGCTGCCTGTAGTAAAGATAAAGCTCCCCATTCATTGATTCCAGTACACGAATCTACTAAGATAAGATCAGGTTTTAACTGATTTTGAATCTCTCGACTAAAAGTTGACCAGAGTGTTTCCCCATTATCGAGAATTGTTGTTGCTCGCAGATCATCAACTTTAGTAATGTAATCAAGACTCAAATAACCCGCAGGAACAATAAATAGTCTTCCCGTCGCATCGGGAATATTAACTTCTCCAAATATTTTAGTGATATTAATCTTTGCTTCTACACCTTCTGGTAAATAGGACTTTTCATAAAAATAGTCCACAATTCCGTATTCCGGTAAGGGATTTAAGGGAAAAGCTGTACTTAACCCCGGTGCTTCTAAATCCAAGTCAACAGCTACTACTTTACGACCTCGCATCGCTAAAATCCAAGCAACATGAATTAAAGCAGTTGTCCTACCTACTCCCCCTTTAAAAGAATAAAAAGTTACGGTTCTAGGAAGACAAAGTTGAGGAGAAGACGGTGATTGATTTTGTGGATTAGCTGACCACAAAGCTAAATCTTGCCAAGTGTGAATTGATTTTTCGTCCAGAAGTTGTGGAGCTTTTAGATCGAGAGAGGCTGCCTCCTGAATAGTATATAAAGATATAAAACCTAAAGATTTATGCTGTTGTCCTATGTCATTTTTAACTGCTTCTATTCGCTGAGTTGTTGATAAATTTTCAAACCTATCACTAACGATAGTTATATTCAAAAGTCCAGCAGTAGATACATTGAGATCAACCCATTCTTGTGCTTTTTTTTGAACATATATATCTGTTAATTTTTGTTTCATTGATCTTAACCAATTTTCTGACATAACTATCTCCTTAAAGTTGAGTAGCTTGTTTCTGAAGCCATTTTTCCAGACCTTTATACGCTGATAACCACTGTTTGTAGTCAGCATCATTCGGTTCACTGCTGGAATAACGCATAGTTATAAAATTTTTACTAGGGTTTTCTACTATATTAATCCATTTGATCACGTCTGGAAAATTTTGAACTCTCGAATAGAGACGATTATGACGTTTTAAAGCATCTGTAAAACTGTGACCCGGATTAGTTAGAGTATGTCCGGGGTTATTGGAATCAGTTTTCCATTCTTGACTGGATACCGAAGCTAAGATCATAGATTTCAGCAAACATTCAATCGTAATACCTCCAAAGTGCATGGCTGCTATTTTTCTCTTAGATTGATGAAGTATTTCTGTATCTTGATGACGTTGTAAAAAAGCTGATTGGTAATCTTCCATCCCTAATTATCTATTCCCTAGAGTTAATACCTGTGAATAAGTTTTTAGCTGAGGATTGAACAAGGGTACTTTATTAGACAATAAAGCACCCTTTTAATTTAGCTTAGAACTCTCCTTTTAAAGCAGCATTACAGCGCTCGCAAATAGTGGGATCATCGGCAAAATTTCCCACTTGAGTGGAATAATTCCAACAGCGATCGCATTTTTCGCCGTCTGCTTTGACAATTCCCACCGAAACAAAGTCCGATTCTCCTTTATATTCTGCGGTTTGAATCGCGCTAATATCACTAACTAATTCCACTTGAGAAGAGAGAAATAGATAACGCAATTCATCGACTTTATTCCCCGTTAAACTATCACAATTGTTGAATAATTCTAACTCCTGTTGTAAGATTTCATCGGGAACATAAAGTAAAACTTTTGCCTCTAAAGAAGCACCGATCTCCTTATCATTTCTGGCAGTTTCCATCACCTTATTAACTTCGGTGCGTAGCTGCCGGAATTTCGCCCATTTATCGGCCAATTCGCGATTATTCCAAGCAGGATCGATGTTTAGCCATCCTGACTCAAACACCGATAAATAAGGGGTTTTGTAGGGGAGAAATTGCCAGATATCTTCCGCTAGATGAGACAGGACAGGAGCGATCGCTTTAGCGAGATTTTCTAAAGCAATAGCATAGACTGTTTGACAACTGCGACGACGGAAAGAATTAGGATCAGAAATGTATAAACGATCCTTAGCGATGTCGATATAAAAGTTAGATAAATCGACAACACAAAAATTCTGTACCGTCTGGAAAAAGCGGAAAAATTGGAAACTTTCAAAAGCTGCCGTTACTTCCGTAAACACTTCCGAGATACGATGTAACATATAGCGATCAATCTCTGGTAATTCCTGATAAGCTACCGCATCTTTAACGGGATCAAAATCATTTAAACTCCCCAGTAAAAACCGAGCAGTATTACGGATTTTATTACGGATATCTACCAACTGTTTGAGAATATTTTGACCAATATTCACATCATTGGTATAGTCCACCGAAGACACCCATAAACGAATCACATCCACCCCATAAGCGGGTTCTTTTTTCTGGTCTTTACCACCATTAATGATCACATTAGGATCGATGACATTACCCAGAGATTTACTCATTTTTCGTCCCTGTTCATCCAAAACAAAACCGTGAGTTAACACCGTTTTATAGGGAGCAATACCATTAGCAGCCACACTGGTTAATAAACTCGATTGAAACCATCCCCGATGCTGATCCGATCCTTCTAGATACAGATCCGCAGGATAACTTAATTCTGGTCGAGCATTAGCCACCGCATTCCAACTAGAACCAGAATCAAACCACACATCCATAGTATCCATTCCCTTGCGATAACTGCGACCATTGTCGCGATAACTGGGAGGTAACAATTCCTCTACGGATAACTCCCACCAAGCATTAGAACCCTTGACCGCAAAGATAGCTTGAACGTGATTAATCGTCTCCTCATTTAACAGAGGTTCATTAGTTTCTTCGTCATAAAAAACAGGAATAGGAACCCCCCAACTGCGCTGACGAGAGATACACCAATCGCTTCTTTCACTAACCATAGAAGTAATGCGATTCTTACCCGTTGCAGGAATCCAACGCACCGAATCAATAGCGTCTAAAGCTAATTCTCGGAATCCTTCCACAGAAGCAAACCATTGTTCTGTTGCGCGGAAAATTGTCGGTTTTTTGGTTCTCCAATCGTAGGGATATTTATGCTGATATGCTTCTTCTTTGAGTAACGCACCCTTTTCTGTCAGTGCTAAAATGATTGCTTCATTAGCATCTTTTAAGACATTTAAACCCGCAAATTGTCCCGCTTCTGCGGTGAAATTTCCCTTATCATCCACGGGAGAAAGTATCGGTAAACCGTAACGTTGGCCGACGATATAATCCTCCTGACCATGGCCGGGAGCAGTATGAACTAATCCAGTCCCCGAATCGGTGGTGACATAATCTCCACCGATGAGAATAGCACTTTCTCTGTCAAACAAAGGATGACGATATTTAGTATGTTCTAAATCCTGACCTTTAACCGTTGCTTTAATCGTCAAAGTCTGGTTAAAAGTGTCCGCCAATTTTTCGACTAAATCTGTCGCTACGATTAGATAATTAGACTCGCTAGTTTCTACCACTGAATAGTTTAATTCTGGGTTTAATGCGACGGCCAAATTCCCGGGTAAAGTCCAGGGGGTAGTCGTCCAGATAGCGACGGATAAATTAGGCAAAAATGGCGTTAAAACCGGGGTTGAAACTGACGTAATCGGGAAAGCAACATAGACACTGCGGGAAGTGTGACCTTCGGGATATTCTAATTCGGCCTCAGCTAAAGCGGTTTGAGAACTAGGACTCCAGTGAACCGGTTTTAGTCCCCGATAAATATAACCTTTCAGGGCCATTTTTCCGAATACGGCAATTTGAGCGGCCTCGTATTCAGGTTGTAGGGTTAAATAGGGATTTTCCCAGTCTCCCCAGACTCCATACCTTTTGAAACCTTCACACTGTTCTTTTTGCGTTTGAAGGGCAAAATCGTGGGCTTTCTGACGTAATTTTAAAGGGGTTAGACCCTCTTTTTCCGAGCTTTTGAGACTTTGTAAAACCTTCAGTTCGATCGGCAACCCGTGACAATCCCAACCCGGCACATAGCGCACTTTGTAGCCTTGCAGCAGTTTATATTTGTTGATAATGTCCTTGAGAATTTTATTTAAAGCATGACCGATATGCAGGGAGCCGTTAGCGTAGGGGGGTCCATCGTGGAGAATAAATAATTCTTTCGGGTTATTTTGCGCTAATTTCTCGTATATTTGCTCATCTTGCCAGAATTTCTGCAGTTCTGGCTCACGTTTGCTGGCATTTGCTCGCATATCAAAGTCAGTTTGGGGCAAATTAACGGTATCTTTGTAACTTTTAGCGTTGGACATTCTGGCAAACCTATGGATATCAATCGTTTTCGGGATTTATTTCTAAATAACGTCCCTTTGAGAGTCGTTATCTCTATGCTGTCACATAATTGTAATATAAATATTACAAGTGACGCTCATTGATCTATCAGTCTACCGAGATTGAGTCCAACAGCAATAATTCCCAAAGGCTATGTGAGATCAGTAGTTCGACAAGCTCACTAACACGAACGCTCAGGCTTCGACGGTGAGGCTTCGACGGTGAGATCAGCCGAACCGCCGAACCGAGCCAGTAGTCGGTCGTCAGGAGAATTAAGAATGTGCATTAATCAATTAAATGCTCTATTTAGGGCTGAAAATTACTGGAAGTCTTACTGGAAAACGTTTTGGGACTTGTTTAGCCCAAAAAGTGCCAAAACCTTTTTCTAGCAAAGCTTACACCGATATTCGGTCAGCTGTAATTAGGGTTTGCTGAATAATGGTAAAACCCTTTTAAAATAAGGCTTTTGACCTGCTAAAATCCGATGTTCATGCTGCGAAAATAGGATTAAGACCTTCAAAAACCTGGCATTATCCTTCTTTGAGTACAACAACAAAGCCTGAAACTCCTGACGACTGGCTACTGACGACCGGCTACTAACCCCACCAACAAACTTTTTCAGCAAACCCTAATTATTAAGGAACTACCTTTATCTAAATTTAGAGAATTTTTTCTAAACCGTAGACGAGGGATTGCAGCTGAGTAACTTTGCGGATAGAGAGGAGAACCCCCGGCATATAACAGGAGCGATCGCTGGTATCATGACGAAGGGTATAGATTTCCCCAGGGGAACCGAAAATGACTTCCTGGTGGGCAATTAAACCGGGTAGACGCACGCTATGAATACGGATGTTCTCAGCAGTTAAACCGCCTCTAGCGCCGGGGATAGTTTCTTTTTCGGAAACTTGGGCAGGATTAAAGGTTTTACCTAATTCGGCCAGTAATTCGGCGGTTTTGATGGCTGTGCCACTGGGTGCGTCTGCTTTTTGATTGTGATGCAGTTCGATAATTTCCAGATGATCAAAATAGCGAGATGCTTGTATAGCAGCTTGTTGTAGTAAAACCATGCCAATGGAAAAATTCGGGATAACTAAACAGCCGGTGCTGGCTTTTTCGGCAAATTCGGCTAAATCTTGCAGTTGTGCCCTCGATAATCCCGTAGTTCCCACCACAGGACGCACTCCATAGGCGATCGCGCTGCGGGTATTGTCATAAACACCGTCGGGATGGGTAAAATCCACCATCACCCCTTGCACTTTTTCCTGAGTTGCAAGGACTAAAACACTCGGCAAATCATCAAGAATCGGCACTTCTAGGGGTTCACAACCGGCAACTTCCCCCACATCTTGACCTCGAAAAGCTGGATTTCGATCCACTGCACCCACTAAGATCATATCGTCGGCACAAGCAACGGCTTTAATGACTTCCCGTCCCATTTTGCCGGCTGCACCGTTGACAACTACGGGAATCGGGCCTCTATTTTCGGTCATGGTTAATTATTCTCCTGATATATAGGGATTATGGACTGTTGGGGTGGAGGGCTATTTCAGGGACAAAGGAAAAAACCCCCAACACCTAACCGCCTTTTGCCTAATCACTGAATTAATTATCCGTTTTCTCACGCACAATGATCGAGGGGTAGTTATGAGAAAATCGTGATTATTTAGGGAAAATCTCTGTCGTTAACGCTCCATGCAATGCTTAAACTGTCGTTTTCAGGGATTAGAAGAAGGGCAAAAATATCAGGCGTACAGTGGAAAAGTCAGAAGGTCTAGAGCCTTCTATATTTTGCGCTGTTCCTACGTCAATGGTGCTTTGTCTGGGTGATATTTTGGCAAATGTGAGATGCCCCCTTAACCATATTTTATCACCTCAAACTAATCAACTCATTATTTGGCGAGTTCTAGCAGTTGTAAAAATTAATGGCTCGCTGAATTTTGATTATAAGATAAATTTTTAGTGATAACTTTCCACGCCGAGTTTAAGGGTTTTCTGTTTTCCAATGCTTTTACAGAAACGGCAACAGTATCCATACTATTTAACTGCAACAATTGATATCCTCGTGCGCTCAAGAGACTCCGAGCGGCTCTCCTATCGCTATCCGAAAGATGTTTATGCTCGTACAGGATCAAACTAGGCTGAAACCGACCAATATCTATCATTTTCAGTACCTCGTAATCGAATCCTTCCGTATCTATGTGGATTAAGTCTACAGTGCGAACCGAGTTCCGGTTACATAACTCTTCAAACGTTATACATTCTACTTGAGTTTTCCGAATTAGTTGTTCTAGTTCTGGGATAAAATCAATATGCTTTAAGACATGAGATAAAGAAAATGAACCGATTTGATCGTACCAAACAGGCAAAGGGGAATCTGTCTCTTCAACATAGTAGAAGTCTTTAAACCCGTTTACCTCAGCAATCGCTACATTTTCCAACTTAAATCGACCATAATCACCATATTTAGAGCGTAATCTTTTGAATACATAGTCAACGGGTTCTATCATAATTCCACACCAACGTTCATCTAGCATAAACGAACGGAGGGGATCACCGTAGCTAGAATCGTTTGAACCTACTTGAATAAAGAAAATATGCGCTTGGGAAATGGATAAACTGTAAAGCAGTGTATCGAGCTTGTCCTTAAAGATTTTGTAGCGAAGACTAGGTGATTTAAAAATATTCCAAAACTTTGACTGTTTGTCCGATCTTTTGCCGACTAATCGAGAGATATAAGTTTTAAGTTTTGCAAGCATCATGGCTAAAAAATTAGAACTTTTGCTAGAAAATATGGGAAATAATTCATTTTGTTGGGAAATAGGCTAGAGCCTTGTTAAAATATCGGTTTAATCTTCTTCTCCATCCTTCTTTCGGTCGCCATCCAGACCAATCCGTTCGATCTAAGTATTCAAAAAATTGCTTTTCTGTATCCCTTAACGGAGAGAATTTAAATCTCCAAGGTTTATCATCTGATGCAAAATGTATTAGATAAGGAGCTTCCATAACCTGATGATAAACTTCCTCGGAAAAATGACTTTCTTGCCAAGAAGAAAATTTATTAGGAAGTTGATTCCAGCGTGGATCCAGTTTCCCCCAACGGCCAGCCAAAATAGCGTTGAGACCGTCCTGATCCCAGTAACGGAGACGGCGCCCACTTTCCTCTAGATAATTAATAACTTCAAAAGATATATCATCTTCTCGCCATTTTTTTAAATTAAGAATCATCACCCCAGAGTTAAAATATGGCGTATCTGGAGATATTTGAAGTTCTTGATAAGTTTTTAAGCCATTTTTACTTGAAACTAGAGGACATCCCATATCTTGCACCGCCAATAAATATTGATTATCAACGTCAATTTTCCATAAATTGTTTAAATCTTCTTTCAAAATTAAATCACAATCTAGATAAATAACTTTCTCGAGCGACGGTGGTAAGAGATAAGGAATTAACAAACGATAGTAAGCGGCAATAGTAACATGACCCCAAGTCGGAAGTTTTTCCACTATTGTAAAGAACTCTGCTTCTTGAGGCTTTAGCCAGTTAAGCACCACTTCAACTTCTAATTTTTGTAGGGACCGAATCACCTTTTTTTTATTAGCATTGGTAATTCCTCCATCAATAACATAAATAAAAGCTTTGCCCTCTTTCAGGTTCTCTGCCAAGGAGTAAAGCATTACGCCAAGAGGAATTGCGTAATTGTTGTCCGCAGCACAGACGACTGTGGGTGTTTTAGTATTTTGCATTATCAAATCTTCGTGTCTTACAAGTTTAAATTCCATAGAAACAAGGTCAAATAATCGCTTCTCTATTAGACATCTCTAAAAATTATAACCCAATTACAGCTTGCTTTTATGCTCTGTCCTAATTTAAAATAGTTTAATCGCTGAAATGTATATCTATCTTGGCTATTTCAATTTCACCGAAAAAATACAGGACAATTAAAATCATTTCTATTTGGGTAAGTTTCTTGACTACAAAGACTTTTAGCCTTTTGACGATGACGGCTCGCCTCCTCCGGATAACTGGTATCGCAATGAGTTAGAGTACGAATGTCCGCAGCAAGGGTGAGGGCGTGATCTCGGCATTTTTCCCCGAAAGCTAGGGTGACGAAACAAATTTTACTATCGGTCAAACTCATAGGCTACTATTGGTATTGTCTTAAACTGCCGCACATTCGGCGAGAATGCCCCCATACTTTACCATAGGCCTATTGGTCTGTCAAGATCGAATTGAGAGATAAATCTTCCCCAGCTTCCCCCGCCCCTTCTGCGACATTTGGCTCTTCGGTTCGTGTTATGCAATAGACGGGGTTATAAGGGATGGTTGGTGATTCGGTAGTCGTGATGAAGGCTTAATCCTTTGCTTTGCTCTGCATTGTAGTCATGGATAAAATACCAAAGGGTTCCCCAACGTGATTCTCCATTTTTTTAGAGAAAGATAGACTCTCTCTCACCAACCGAGAAATCTTTTGTCGAAAGGTATTATTTAATCTTTCAATAGGATTAGTTTGACCAGTTTCTTGACCGACCGGTCGATGCCGTTTACTGGGAATTACTGTCTTATAGGACTCCCAAAAGTCTGTGTAAGTAACAGCACATTGTCGGTCAACACCAGGTCGGCCTGTCCCAAAGTTTTTTGGCTGATTGACGACTCCTATCTCCTAAATAGCCACCAATAATTTCCCTTGTCTTTCTATCAATTAACCGCCAGATATAAACCGTTATCGTCTTAAGTAGTCGTGCAAAATAAATTTCCCAGTGAAGAAAGGCAAAAGGCAAGAGGCAAGGGGGGGTTAGATATGTGTAATTAATTTTGCTTAGGTACTTAGAAAAAACCAAAGACCACCCTTCGGCTCTTCGGCATAGCTCAGAGGCCACTTCTCTCAGGCTTCGGCCGTGAGATCAGGCTTCGACGGTGAGACTTCGGCGTGAGCTTTTGTCGAACGCTCAGCCGAACCGCCGAACGGGTCAACATCTCATCACATTCTCTAACCAATTTACCTTTTTGTTTGTCCGAAACCTTTACTTGACGGGGTATAGCCGCAAGTTTATTGTTGACCCTTCGGCTCTTCGGCTATGAATAGAACCATTTTTGATCGTAGGGTGAGAACCGCAACGCTTGACAAGTAAATAGAGGTGAACTAGGGGGGGTATTTTGTTCTGTACTAGACTGATATTTGAGTAAGCCAGACAGGAGCCAGAAAAAGATATTGATCAGAAAAGTCATGATCAAGCCAGAGGTTTAAAGACTGAGCGGGTTCCAATTATTTTTATTAATAAATATTTGACACACTTCATACCGGATAAGCAAGAGGGCTACGGCACTACTACCAAATCATTACCGACGCTTTCGCTCACGGCAATCTAGAAAATCTATCCCACGTCTATCCTACTGCATTTAATCTTGGTTTTGAGGGAGTTGGGTTTCTGCCGTCAACCCAATCTACCAGATCGGTGATCGCATTACCACTTGATAAAGGGTGGTGGACTGAAGGGATGTTTTGCAAACCACTCGCGTGCGCCTTTTATGAGAAAGCGGTGAAATCCGTTATTTGGAATGGCCTTTTTGACCTCG
>SFAU01000050.1 GCA_007096045.1 Microcystis novacekii Mn_MB_F_20050700_S1
ATGGGATAGAGAGGTGCGTAGTTCACCCAAGGAGAATCAATCTCTCGAAGTAAAAGTGAAGGGAATTTCTGAAATGGAATTCAGTCTGTCTATATTTGACTATACTTTTACTAACTATGAGCTTGCTCTACGGCTATCGGATGCAACTTGATGTGATCGAGGGTGGAATAGTCGTAATTCAGTCATTGAACAGTTTAAGCTAATCGGGTGAGGAACGGTCTAACAACGTAGTGGAGCGGACGGTACAGGCGTTGCTGAATCAAGAGATGAATGCCAAAACTGTGCAGGTTCCCGTGCAGAAGTTAGTTTGGGTCTAGGTTTTAAAAATCCCAGACAAGAAGATTCATGTCTCAAATCAGCAACACCGAAGTTAATGAGTCAGAGACAGACCCATTGGTTGGTATGGGTTTACTTGAGGGCTATGAGTTGAATATTCAGGGTTTTGCTGGAGGATTAGTGACAATTAATTGATGTTTGAGGCATTAAAAATGAACTACGAAGAAATGAGCAATGAAGATCTAAAGTCAGCTAACGATAACCTTGTTGCTGTTATTGAGAAACTGCTCTCTAATAACCTAGTGCCGGCTAAGGACTGCCAGACAAAGTGTTGTGATGAATACAATCAATGTATAAAAGACGGCAAAGGTGTACTTGTCTATTCAGCAAATTTACGAGGATGTATTACTGGGTGTCCCTAGTTGTTAGGGTATCAGGCGGTCTTTAGCAGTGGATTGCCGATCTTATGGGGTGCGTTATTGAACGCACCTTATCGCTTTATTACCTTGAGCTTATTGTTGAGACCTTCGACACAACCATTACTAATACGATGCTCGAAGTAGTCGGTAACTTCACCAAACCAGTTAATTAAAGTACGACAAGGTTGGGAAAATACATTCCAGGCTTTGTTAATCCAATCGATTAATTCTATGTCTCTTCCTCCCAGTTTTCCGAATTCTCAAATATGCTTCTAAATTCCTCTTTTAGATTGTGCATTTCTGCCAAGATGGGACTCACCTATTTAACTTTTTCGAGTTTATCTTTTTGCTTATCTAGCCAATTAATTTCATTTTTTTAGCGGGGTATATTTACTACTTTTGAAAATATTTTTAACTTTTTCTCTCTTTTTTTTTGCTTTACTTTTGGTCTTTTTATTCTCTAATTTTGCCTTTTTATTCTCTGCTTTTCTTTGGGTATCTAGTTTAGAGTTTATCGGTTTTATGACATAAAATATGTCAGCAACAATGTCTAGATATGGTAGAATTTTATTAATAACACTTTTGCACGACTACTTACAAATCCATCGTCACTACTTTAATTGAACTTAAGACTTCAATTACCCATGATTGAAGAATTTCAAGAATTTTATCCTGTTTTCTTGAGTTTAATAACCCAATAAGTTCATGGCTGTCAAGATCGACTAATACAGCACAATAACGACCACTACCCTTCCGTAAGGAAATTTCATCTATTCCTAATCTCTTTAGGTTTTTTGGCTTTTGAGCAATTGAGCAATTCACCCACATCATTTAAAATATGCTGAATCTGATACTCACTCATCCCAGTTTGTTCCGAAACTGCTAATATGTTACTTGCTAGAACTCGCTCTACTATATCTAAAGCATATCTTTTAGTATAAGAACGCCTGAAAGGTTTTATTTCCAATGTTTCTGGAAAGGACTTACTACAATTATCCCATTTAAATTGACGAGAATTTATCCGAAGAGCTACCGCTTTTCCATTCCAATCTAAATCTTGTACTAGATGCTGATGATTTTGATGAAGCTTATGACTCTCACAACCACATCTCGGACAAATAGCTGATTTATCTTTTGCTTCTAATTTCACGAAAATCCTGTCGTCTATTATGCTAATCTCAACTGGTTTATGAGTCCAGAAATTTAAGATTTCTTCAAAAATCTGTAGTGATGATTGAGGGAAGTCATAATATTTTTCTACTTATTTGTTATAAAATTTACAGGTCTCTTTACTATTAGAAAGCATCAAAACGCTAAATTAATAGCTGATCCCATCCTCCTGAGAGTAAATTTAATACTGTCTTAACCAACTAGGATGTTGCTTTTAGCATACTGAACTCAGATGAGCCGAAAAAAGTGGCAAAAGTGATGAAGAAAAAGAGGAAATGATGGGGGCAGCAATTGCCAAGGTATTTTAGTCCCCAGAGAGAATATTTTAGGCTCTCAACCCAGAACCGATTATCCCTATCTATGCCATTAAACCAGTGGCAGCTTTTAGTGCAGACATCTATAAGGAAAGGCGATCGCTCTGAATCGTGCTGGAAATTTGTCAAGATTAAATTTAACAAACTTAACATCTGAGTCAGCAGCGAGAGTATAAACGGGGGAGGTTCCAATAGGAGCAGGATATCAGGTAAGTCGGGATTAGCAATTCTCGCCAGCACTAGCGATCGCTGTTGCCACGAGAGCAGCGGGAGTAATTGCCCGAATTTTTAGCCCACAGGGACGAGGTATTTTTTGAGCATTCATTGCGAGATTTGTCAAATTATTTAAGAAATGTGAAGGAGCGCAAAGGAAAATTAAAAGAAGGGAAGATATATATGTTGGGGAGAATACTAAGTGCTAATCTAAGGTTATCCCATCTATTCCGAGGTTAACCGTCGCACAGGAGAAACAATCACCGGATTCCCTTGCTGGCGGCGAAAATCGGTTTCTTTAAATAAAAGTTAACAGAACTTCGCACTTCTGTTAAGAGAAGGTTTAAAGAAACTTGTTAGAATAGAGGTAAATAAATCCAGTTGCAAATAGGCGCTCGACCCGATGAATTTTCCGCGCGATCCGACAAAAAAAAGAGAACGAGAACACCGACAATATCTAGACTGTGACCTCTAATTGACTTTCACTCAACAGCGCAATCGAGCAGTTTTTTGAGGATTAAATTCCTAGCATCAACACCCCTTAAAAATAGTTGATGTGGGCAGTCCATAGCAAAATTTTTAGATGGAGTAGTGAGTATGAAGCTATTGATTCAGGGCAATAATATCGCTGTCACCGAAGCTATTCATGATTATGTGGAACAAAAGCTGGAGAAAGCGGTGAAACATTTTAACGGCATAACCACAAAAGTCGATGTTCACCTCTCCGTGGAAAAGAATGCGCGCATTCCTGATCGCCACAAAGCAGAAGTAACGGTTTATGCTAATGGAACAGTGATTCGCGCTCAAGAGGGAAGCGAAAATTTATACGCGAGTATTGATTTAGTTTCTGATAAAATCGCTCGTCAACTCCGCAAGTATAAAGAAAGACTGGTGGATCATCGCACCCACGCCACCGTTAAAACTAGCGAGGTGGTGCAAGAGAAACCCTTAGATGATAACCTAATTGGCGATCGCACTCCCGAATTACCCGCGGAAGTAGTGCGGATGAAATACTTTGCCATGCCACCGATGACTATTGAGGAAGCACTAACACAATTGCAATTAGTCGATCACGATTTCTTTATGTTCTGCAACAAAGACACTAACGAAATCAATGTTATCTATCAACGCAATCACGGCGGTTTTGGTGTTATTCAACCCCGTCCCGTCAACCTAAATGGCAAAGAATCCAATTAACAGTTAGCGACTACAAATAAAACAAAAGACTGGAGAAATTCTCCAGTCTTTTTCTCATCTAACCAAGATTAACTTTAACCACTTTATTTTTTTCTGCCACCGCTTTCGGGAGGGTGAGATAAAGAATACCGTCTTGATAGTTAGCGGTAACTTGGCTATTTTGCACCTCCACTGGTAGGGTAATCAAGCGACTAAATTTACCATAATAAAACTCGCTGTTTCCTACCTCGGCAGGGCATTCACGTTGCCCGTTAATAGCCACCATTTGCTCGCTAACTTCCACATCGATATCTTTAATATCCATACCGGGTAATTCAATTTTTAATTGCACGGAATCCTCGTTAACGGAGATTTCCACCGGGGGACGAGACACCAAGGAAGTTGTCGGTAATACTTCTTGAAAAAGTTGATCGATTTGACGTTGGACAGAATTAATTTCTAGGAAGGGAGAATAAAGAGTGAAAGCCATAGTAATAATTTCCTTGAGAGGTTTTCTCTGACTGCGATTACCTCTATCTTAAGCAACTAACTTGACTTCCACAAGACGGTTTTCAGGAAACAAAAAGTCGCAATAACCGATACAGTTATCAGTTATCAGTTATCAGTGGGAAGTTGTGGGGAAGTGGGGAAGTGGGGAAGTGGGGAAGTGGGGAAGTGGGGAAGTGGGGTGTGGGGAGCAAAAAACCGACGGCTGACGGCTAAAATCACTGTTATAACCATTGTTGTAATTCCGGCCAACCCAAACCCTGACGCACGATATCCGGTTGATCGCTGGTAAAATCAACAATTGTTGACACTTCCGAACCGGGAGCCGAACCATCTTCGATAATTAAATCAACGATATGATCGAGGGCATCGAATAGCCTAGCGGTTTCTAATCCCTTGGTGGGAAAATCCCCCTCCTGATCGGGAAGATGGGCAGAACTAGAGATAATAGGATTTTCTAGGGTTTCGAGAATAGTGCGACAGATAACGTGATCGGGAACCCGGATACCGGTGGTTTTCCGCTTCGGATTCATCACCACTTTCGGCACTAATTTAGTCGCCGGTAAGAGAAAAGTGTAGGGACCGGGTATGACTCGTCGCATAATCTTATAGGCATGATCGCTGACCACTGCGTACTCAGAAATATTCGACAAAGAAGAACAGAGAAACGTCAAGGGTTTATCATTAGATAGTTGCTTGATTTGGCGAACTCGTTCGACGGCGGATTTGACATTGAGATCGCAACCGATCGCATAGACGGTATCGGTAGGATAAAGCATAATTGCCCCATTTTTCAGGGCATGACAGATTTCTTGGATAGAACGTTGTTGGGGATTTTCCGGATGGAGAGAGTAAATAGTAGCCATGATAGCAAAATCGTCGCCTATTGGGATTGTCCCACGGGAATCGCCGGGGATATGTGTTTAGGGGCATTAGTAGATTTAGGAGTCCCCCTAGAATACCTGATTGCACAACTAAAAACTTTAGGAATTGAGGATGAATATCAGTTAAGGGACGAAAAAGTGCATCGTCGCGGTCAAATTGCTACTAAGGTTCACGTCGATGTCACTGCCGAGAAGTCCGATCATCATCACCACCATCACCATCATACCCCCGCTCGCCATTTACCGGAGATTGAAAATTTAATCAAACAGGCAAATTTACCCCAGAAAGTCCAAGAATGGAGTTTACAGGTTTTTCAACAACTTGCGATCGCAGAAGGAGCCGTTCACGGGATCGCGCCAGAAAAGGTGCATTTTCACGAAGTCGGGGCAACCGATGCCATTATTGATATCGTCGGGACTTGTTTGGGTTTGGATTGGCTATCGGTGAGTCAATTATACTGTTCTTCTCTACCCACCGGCGGCGGTACAGTTGAGGCCGCCCATGGTCGTTTACCGGTTCCCGTACCCGCAGTAGTACAATTGTTCAGTCAGCGACAAGTACCAATTTATAGTAATGGCATCGCAGCGGAGTTAGTAACACCGACGGGGGCGGCTATTGTGACAACTTTAGCTAAAAGTTTCGGTAAACCGCCAAAAATGCAGTTAGAAAAGGTCGGTTTAGGAGCCGGGACAAAAGATTTACCGATTCCCAATCTTGTCCGGCTTTGGTTAGGGAAAAAAACACCGGAAAAGCTAGATGAAAGCGAAACTGTGGCAGTTTTAGAAACTCAAATTGATGACTTAAATCCGCAAGCGATCGCCTACTTAAGCGAGGCTTTATTACAAGTGGGGGCTTTAGATGTATTTAGTCAAGCAATTACTATGAAAAAATCCCGTTTGGGGATACTTTTGACAGTAATTTGTGCCTTGGATAAAATTGCTACTTGTGAAAATATGATCTTTCAGGAAACCACAACTTTAGGCATTAGAAGGACAATTCAAGAGCGATCAATCTTAAAAAGAGAGATACAATCGATCGATACTGTCTATGGACAAATTCGGCTAAAAGTTGCCTACAAAGAGTCAATTAATCAACCGATTACCGTACAACCAGAATACGAAGATTGTGCCGCAATTGCCCGTCAGCATCATCTACCTTGGCGATTTGTTCATCAAATGGCCTTAGCTGTTTGGCAAGAAAAAAATCAGTCTTGACAGGAGGGCAATTTTATCATAAAACTGCTATTGTTCAAAAGCTATTTTCAGGAAAATAATCCCAATTTAAAACCTGTTCTTGGCTAAAAGGACAATCAACCGGAAAAGTTTCTTTTGGTAAATTAGTTTCATTGACCGTCCCTCGCACTGCTTTTTGATAACATTCTGCGAAAATATCAGCTAAATAGGGTTTTAAGCTAGGACTATCCCTTAAAATAAGCTCTAATTGTTCTCTTTGCTCATCAATGGTATTTATCCAGTTATTAGTACGTTTTTCTGGTTGATATTGCCATTTAAGTAAGTGCATCAAGAGAACTTTTAAACGACTGAATATCTCCCGTCTATTATTACGTCCCATATCGGATATTTCTTCGATTAAGTTATCTAAATCAAGGGCATCTAAATTGCCCTTTTTTAAGTGATTTACGGTTTGCTCAATCCACAAATTAAAATCAGTTTCATAAAGCTGAGATAATTTAGTTTTCATGTTGATGTGGGATTTTTAAAGGGAAACTCTCTGCCAAAATTGGTCGTTACTTGCGATTTTATCACTCAATCTGGTCCCTTGGGGGTAGAACCCTCTAAACCCCCCGTCGGGGGAGGTGCTTCGTCCCCCGAACGCTGGAGCGCATTAGCTTTTCGGTGGGATGCTTACAGGCAGCTGCTGATATATTTGTAATAATTTAAGAGTGACTGATAATTGCTGATTTCGGTATTTCTGCCAAGGTGAGATGCACCCGAAAAAATAAATCTGATTTGTGAATAAAAACTAAAGATTTTAACATTAGAAAACTAAACCTGTTAGAATCAGAGCAACAGTAAATGCTTGTAATCCTAATGAGAACATGGTCAATAGTATTTTAATGATTCCTGTTCCTTTGGATGCTCTCTATCTGAAAAGAGATCGCCTAGTTGTAGAGGCGATGGCAGATTTTAGCATCATTCCTTATTTTAATAGAAAAAGAGACGTAAATCCGAATATTGCTCATATCAGCGAGGAGATTGTTTCCCAACCCTTTCAAAATCAAAATCTGTACCTGAAAGCGGGAATCCATTTACATTGGGCGTTACCCGATGCTTTAACAAAAGGGATTCAAGATAGAGATAAAAAGACAGTTTTCCCATCAGTTCCTAATCGCTGGTTAGTAACACGCACTCTTAACGGCGAAAAACGTCAATGGGTGGTGGAGAGTGATTATCTTTATCGGGAAGGAGAAGGGGAGCAGTTAGGTAGTATTGCTTATCCCATTGAGATAAAGAATGGTAATCATCAACCATTTCGCTATTTAGGTCGCAAACTGCCTATAGAAGCTTGGTTAGAAAATGATCCCGATGCTGAATATCTACCCTCATTAACTGCCGTGGGTTATGGTGAACCTACTTTTGCGGCTTTTTATCCTAATTGTCACAGTGTTTTTGGCTTTTATGATGATTATTCTGCTACAAATCTTGAAGGTTTACAGTATGATGTTATCGGCTGGTATAGTGACATAGAGACAGATTATGTTCATAAATTTATCAAAACAAAATCTCAATTGACTGCACCCGAATTAATTCAGGCAATACAAAAAGAATTAAGGTGGTCAATCCCAGATGAGGATACACAATTACCTCAACAAATGTTTTGCTATGCTCGTTTAAGATTTGCAACAACAATCAATACAATTAATTCAGATGAAAAAACTTCTGTAGATGTGGCTGTAGGAAATACAGGGACAGAGGCATTGTCTGCATACTTAGGTGAAAAGATTGACTACAATTATCAATCAATTATTGAAGATCAATTAGAGGCTTTAACCCTATCTTCTAGTCTAGAACATCGGCAGTTGGATCTAACGGCTAAGTTTGAGGAAGCACGTCATGAAAAAGGGTTTAATGCGGTCTCATCTGGCAGAATATGGACAATTAGTTTAGGAAGCACAAACGCTACAACAGCAAATGCTGAAGATGCTCAAGCTCAGAGCGAAGTTACTTTACCCGATAATATAGCTCCTAAACTGAATCAGCTTAATCTATCTCAACAGAAATATGACTGCACTTTCGATGAAATTGAGTCAATGCGTCGGCAACTCTTTTCTGATTGGTATAAGTATATGTTAAGTGCTTATCCCCCCCAAGGTAGCACCGCTCAGTATCCTGATATTGATGAAGTTAAATATTATATTCAGGAGAAGGGAATTAAACCTTTAAAGGCAAAACTGAATGATCTAGAGAATTATGAAAAGTTATTGAATAAATCTTTAACTCAATTACAACAGGCGATTACTCAAGTAAATATTACCCAGTGTAAATTAAAAGTTAGTGATATTTTAGACTGGGAAAAATTGATTAATCAGTTACAACAAGGAACAACAGAGCCAATTAAAAGAATTAAGCAGTTAATCCCCGATTTGCCCAGTAAAATTGCAGGGAAAAACCAAGGAGAAATTATAGATGCCTTAAATTTAATTTTTACTAAAAACGAAGAAGAATTAGTCCTTTGCAATCGTCTGCTTTTAATTGCAGGGAAAAACCAAGGAGAAATTATAGATGCCTTAAATTTAATTTTTACTAAAAACGAAGAAGAATTAGTCCGTTGCAATCGTCTGCTTTTAGAAGTTTCTTTCCCTCAGCTAATTTTAAAAGCTCCACCACCTTACACCCTGAAACCTATTGCTAGTTCCCGTTATTGGCAACCAACAGAACCAGTTATCTTGATGGCGGGGGAAGGGGTAAAACCCACCATTCGCCATGGACAAGATGGAAGATTGAGGGATGATGGACTGTTAGAATGTGAGATTTTACAACAGGAAGAGGACATTTCTGTTAATAGCTTTTCGTCTATTATCGAGAAAATTGATCAGATAGAAAACAATAAAACAGGGGAACATATTGGCTTTAGCACTTGGGAAGAACAACCTTGGCATCCGTTTTTACTAGAGTGGGAGGTAGAAGTTTTTCCCCTCCAAAATGGCTGTAATCATGGCATCTATAATCATCAATATGATGCTGAGTTTATTACGGGTAATTATACCTTGAAAGAAAACGAGCCAGACTTTTCCTTACAGTACGGAAAGGGGGCTGTTCTTAAAGCTGCTAATGTTTATAGTGGTCGGAGTATTTTAACACCCCATGCCGGAATTAAGCTTAAGGAAAAAATAGAAGTTTATTTAAAGAAACAGTTACCTGATGAGGCTAAAGAATATTACGAACCAAAACTGTCTGAACAAGAAGAAGCTTACCAAAAAAGAATCCAAGATTGGTATAAGGACAAACCAAATTCTTTGACCAACTTAGACCAACAAGAAAAGATTCAAGCTTGGTATGAGCAAAAACCCTGTTATGATCCTAGTAATCCTAATTTAATTTTCACTAATCTACTCTCGGATCAAAAAGCTAAAGACCCCATTTATACTGCCATTAGAGCTTATCAAAATCTTTTAAGCCTAAATTGTCTATCTCAAGCTTTAGGAGGGTTTAACGAGGCTTTATTGATGCACAAACAGACGTTACAGTTACCTATTGCTGATCCCTTAGGATTTAATGATTATCAGCCTTTTACAGATGAAATAAAAGAAATGGTGCAACAGAGTATCCGTAGCGCTCCCGAACCCTTAAATGATTTTAACCCAATTCGCTCAGGAGTGATGAAGATTTTGCGGTTACGGTTGGTGGATACTTTTGGACAAGTGAAGGATTTAGATATTAGTAATATTATCACCCCTGAACAGATGACGACTCCCGGCAGTCCCTATCTGATATCTTTACCCCCTCGTTTGGTACAACCGGCTCGCATTAATTTTCGGTGGTTATCTGCTACACAAGGAGAACAGGAAACTAATAGTCATCCGGCGACTACTCCTATTTGTGGTTGGATATTACCGAATAATTTAGATAATAGTCTTGCTGTTTATGACAACCAAGGTAAGGCTTTAGGCTCGATTAATTATATCAATAAACAAGCTCAATGGGAAGCTGCACCAGGAGATAATTTGCCCCTAGCAGTTGAGGATATTCAAGATACACATTTGCAGCGGTTAGTCAAGCATATTATCGCTAGTAATAATGAGGGAGATAGTGATTTTCTGGACAATTTTATTACTGCTTTAGATAGTGGCTTAGAAAATATTAATCCCGAAAATTCTGCCCAACATCAAGGTTTAGCTTTGTTGATGGGACGACCAATTGCCGTCGTCAGAGCCTCCCTTAATCTAGAATTAGAGGGACTTCCGGCTATTAACCAAGATTGGGGGGTATTTTGGCAAGATTTAAGACGGGATTTTCGAGAAACGGATGGTTTTGAAAAAGTCAAATTTCCAATCCGCTTGGGGGAATATAAACAGTTAAATGATGGCTTATTAGGGTATTGGCTGGAGGAAAAAGAGAGTCTAAGTCAGGTATTTTATGCGCCCCAAAGTGATGCCGAGGGAGTTATTGATTCTCAAATTAAATTTCATGATTCCGCTAATGCTTGGCATATTGATCTTACCGTAGAAGAGCCTCCCCAAACCTTGACAATGCTGATAGACCCAAGAGGTAAAGTTCACGCAACTACTGGAATTTTACCCGTAAAAGCTCTTGATATTCCCCCAGATCAATATCAGGATGCTTTAGAAAAAATAGAAATTACCTTCTTCTCTGCTCCTATCTTGACAGATTATGGTAAAATTAATTTAGTTTTACCTGATGAAGTTGGTTATCAGTGGTCATGGTTAGAGAAAGAAAAGGAACAATGGTCAACTGCTGATAAAATAGGTCAAACTAATGTTAATGCGATCTTCTCTGGCAAGCAAGAAATTCGAGAGGGATGGTTAAAGTTAAGCCTAAAAAAAGAGCCACCAAACCCTAATAGTCCTAATCCCTAATTTTATTCAAGATTCACCCGCTAATTTTTTTAAACCAAGGAGTATCAATTATGAGTAACGTAAGCAATGACTTAGTTTTACATCTAAAACTAGATACAATTATCCCTGATGGAGGTAATCAGAGAGTTCGCAGTGCTTTAACTGAGAATTTCTTAGCGTCAAGTGAGAATGTTTCAGCTTTTACTGAGAGCCAATATAGGAGTCATGGTAATCCCCAAGTTGTGCCTGATGAACATTTTGGGAGTTGTTTCATTTTTGATGGAAGACAAGACTATATAGAAATTCCTAATTCAGATGCTATTAACTTTGCAACCAAGCAAGATTTTACCGTTGCAAGCTGGATAAAAATAGCCAAGGAACAAGAATTTCAGACGTATGGTGATAATGACATTATTGAAAAATGGGATGGTTCCGGAGGTTATCCCTATGTCATCAGATATTTGCGTAATGAGCAAAGAATCCATGCAGCAAGATATGATGGTTCTAATAATCCCGCTGTCACCACCACAACCCAACTTAATAGTGAGCAACTATATCACATTGCTTTTGTTAAAGAAGGCAGCAAGTTGCGGCTTTATTTAGATGGACGTGAAGAAAATAGTACGGATGATACAACCCAATCTCAAACACAAAATGATTCACCTCTTTATCTAGCACGTAGAGGAGGGGGGAGTGAGTACGCTAATTATTTCAAGGGAGCAATTGCTAATCTTCGTATCTATAAAAAGGCATTATCCCCAGAAGAAATTAAAGAGGATATGAATGATGATTTAACAGCGATCGCCGCTTTTAATCTCGCCTATCCTCTTGATTTTAACTTATATGAAGGGGATAATCAAGAATCAGTCATATTTGTTGAAAATGACACCAAGGGAGAAGAACTGGTTTTTGAAATTCAAAATGATACAGAACAAGGGCTTACTTTACCGACAAAAAATGAAAGAGTTAGTCAAAATAATTATCATTTTGAATTAAGATTTAGACCTGATACTCTATCGCCTAAATCTTTACAGCAATTAACTTTAAAAACCCAAAGTAATTGGAGTATGAGTTCTCCAGTTACTCAAGCAGATGGGATAGTTTCTCTCTATTTTATAACAACTAATGCTACTTTATCAGCTAATGAGGTCGTTACCTTAACCTTCCAGAATGTCAGTGCTTCAGCAGCAGGAGGCGCAAGAACAACGAGGGTTGAGTTTTTATGTCCAGAGTTTACTTATCAAGGAGAGACTTTAACTAATTATTACCGCGAAAAAACTCTCAGTATTGTCAATCATCGGGGTAAGAAGAATATTCCCCTTCATGTAAGTTTTGTGGGATCTAATCGGATTTTGAATGACGGTAAAAACCAGACTTTAATCTTGCAAATTAGTAATGCATTAAAGGAAGAAACTATCGGTTTTAATCCTACAAGCAGCGATAATCCTTCTCGGCTTATTCTTTATTTTGATGTTGATACAGATTGGGCGCTAGGAACTAAATCTCAGGTAGAAAATATTACAGTTGACGTTGAAGATTGGCAACCAGGAGGTGACAAAGAAAAAGATTGGTCTATCTATAAAGAAACACAAGCACAACCTACCGTACCAATTGAAGGATTGTCTGCTCCTTATTGGGTTTTAACCCATCAAAATGAAACAGAACCGAGATTAGCAGCAGGACACACGATTCAAATTACTCTAACGATTCCGGCTTGTTCTAATGTTTTGGGTCAAACTAATCTCTATTTACGCTATGAAAATATTCCGGGTTATTGGGATGGAACGTTTATTTGTACTATTGAAAAATACCCGATTGTCTTTGATACAAATGGCAATGTTGGCATTGGTATCAGTAATCCAGGTAATTTTAAATTGAACGTACAGGGAGGAGATACTCGGCTAGGAAATTTACAAGTTACTGGAATTATATCTGGTGGAAATCCCATTGGAGGCAATGCTGCGAGTATTCAGGGTTATGGAACAGGGGGCAGTCAAGGGGTATTTGCGTTTAAATATGATAAAGAAAACTTCGGAGATCAACCGACGGCCATTCAGATTTGGCACTCTTCTTCGCAAGTCTTTAAGACATTTATTATCGATCATCCCCTCGATCACCAAAAATATCTAGTTCATGCTACCTTAGAAGGTCCTGAGGGGGGGGTTTATTATCGAGGTACGGCTCGATTAAATAAGGGAAGGGCGGAAGTTCATTTACCCCATTATTTTGAATCGTTAACTTTTCAAAAAGATAGAACAATTACCCTAACAAATATTAACGGATTTGATCGCATTGCTGTGGAGACGTTTGAGGGGATGAAGATTAAAGATGGAGTTTTTGTCGTGGTTTCCGAAAATCCTGAATCAACCCAAGAGTTTGATTGGGAAGTCAAAGCGGTTAGAGCAGATATACCAAGATTAAATCCAGAACCCGAAAAACAGGAAATTAAAGTGTCAGGATTTGGCCCGTATACCTTTGCCGTGAAATAACAGATAGCGATCGCCCCCTATTCAACCCCTAAAAGGGAACATAAAAAGCGATCGCACTCCATTCCACCCCCAGTTCTCAGAGGTAATAAGTCATGCAAAAGGAAAAGAGATCGCCCCCTATCCTACCATTAATTCCCTACCCATTTAGCAGGAGATCATTATATGATTTAAAGAGATGTTTATTTAGATTCCCCTTGACCTTTGAAAACCACTCGCTATTTTGATTCAGTTAGGAGTCGTCCAGATCGATTACTGATCAGAGATGAATGGATCATTTATGTAATGGAAAACCCAGAGCGCACTCAGATTCAGTCGGATGGTAGAATTAGACTATGGGGTCGAATCATAGAAGCGGAAAACAGATATCTGCGAGTAGTTCTACTTCCAGATCATGAAACAGTCCATAACGCATTTTTTGATCGAAGATTTAAGCCATGAAACTTCAATACTTCAAAGATACTGACACCTTATATCTTGAGTTCAAAAACTCCAATATTATTGACACCAGAGAACTCGATGAGAACACACTATTGGAAATCGATGACAATGGTAACATCTGCGCCATCACTCTGGAACACGCAAGTGAAAGAACGGATATTAATCACCTTACTACCGAAGGAATTGCAGTATGATCGCCCCCTAATTCAACCCCCAATTCTCAGAGGAATTTCTTATGATACAGACTTACCCTATTTCTAAAACTATCACTACCTTGGCTGTTCTGAAGCAAAAGTTTAATTTATCTGCTACAGACAACGATCAATTTTTTAGTGAATGGCAACAGGACTTACCTGAACTAACTACTCAAGAAAAAGAAACCTTAGAGCAAATCAAAAGACGATTTGAACGCCATAGAGAGAGAAGTCCTTTAGCAGAAGGAGTGATCAATCAATTACTCATTTCTCCTTTACTAACTTTGGCGGGTTTATATGATGAACCTTTCTATGTCACCACTGAAGCAAGTGTTGAAATAGAAATAGAAGAGGAGGAGGAAATCTTACGGGGGAGAATTGATACTTTAATTATTGCTCAACAACTCTGGGTGTTAATCATTGAATCTAAATCTACCATTGCTTTTCCCGTTGCACTACCGCAAATAATGACTTACATGATGGCTAATCCTAACCCTCAAATACCTGTCTATGGTTTGATAGGTAACGGCGATGAATTTATGTTTATCAAAATGCTCACTCAAGGGATTCCTCAATATGACTTTTCTAACATTTTTTCCCTGCTTTTACCCCGGAGAAATCAGTTAGAGGATATCTTGCAAATTCTCAAACAAATTGCTAAAATTATGATCATAAACAGGACGGCTTAAAAAATTAAAAAATTGTTAAATAATCGCTCTTTATTCTCGCCCTATGCTGGAAATGGAATAGCGATAATAAATTGAAGTAGGAGACTTTATTTATGATTCAATTATTACCCAAATTAATAACCTTTGATGAGTTTATCGAATGGCTACCCGAAAATCGCCATTATGAATTACATGAAGGAATAATTATCGAGATGCAACCCACAGGAAAACATGAGGATATTACTGGCTTTCTTACCCAAGAATTAACCTTAGAATACATGAGGATGAATTTACCCTATCGTATTCCGCCAAAAGCGTTAGTTAAGTTAAAGGACAAGGAAACGGGTTATAATCCGGATTTGTTGCTAATTAATCGTCAAAATCTGATCAATGAGCCATTATGGGAGAAGAAATCAACTCTTATCAATGGGGAATCTATTCCTTTGGTGATTGAAGTTGTTAGTAGTAATTGGCGGGATGATTATGGTTATAAATTAGTTGATTATGAGGCGATGGGTATTAAGGAATATTGGATTGTGGATTATTTAGGCATAGGTGGGGTGCGTTTTATTGGACAGCCAAAACAACCGACTCTTTCTATTTATCAACTGATAGATGGGGAGTATCAAGGGCAAAGATTTAGGGAAAAGGATTTAATTAATAAATCACTAATTTTTCCTGAGTTAAATTTAACGGCTGCACAAGTGTTTCAAGGGCAAAAGTAAAATTTTAATTTTTATGAAAAATGATGTCCTATGCTTCTAAATAAAAGTAACCAAGGATAATTAACCATGACATTAACGATTGTCAATGACTCCCTAAAAACAATTCTCGCTCGACTGAAACAAGAGCTAGAAAAACATTACGGTGATCGCCTTAAACAGTTGATTATGTTTGGTTCTCAAGCTAGGGGTGACGCGCATCCTGACTCTGATATTGATGTCTTAGTCGTTCTTAAAGGAGAGGTAAATGCAGGTGAAGAAATTGAAAAAACCAGCCCTATTATAGCCAGTTTATCTTTAGAAAAAGATGTGGTAATTAGTTGTATATTTATGGATGAATATCGATTCATTCATCGTTCTGGTCCTTTGCTGAGGAATATCCGTAAAGAGGGAATAATTCTATGACAGAAGATCAGATTGAATTACTTTTAAAAGCTCGTCAAAGTGCTGCCGCAGCACAAGTATTACTCGATAACAACTACCCAGATTATGCTGTCTCTCGTGCTTATTACGCAATGTTTTATGTAGCAGAGGCTTTTCTAGAAGGTCAAGGGTTATCATTTTCTAAGCACTCAGCCGTAATTAGTGCTTTTGGTCGAGAATTTGTGAAAATAGGCAAAGTTCCTGCCGATTATCACCAGTGGTTAATCAAGGCACAGGAATTACGAAATACTGGAGATTATGGAGGATTAAATGCTGTCACCCTTGAACAAGCTCAAGAACAAATTGTTTATGCTCAACAATTTTTAATATTAGCAGAAAATATGATGGGTAATTTACCTAATTCTTAGTGAAATTATAAGAGGTAATCAATCATGATCCTACAAACAGAAAAAAAATACTATACCCCTGAAGAATACTTAACTTTAGAGGAAAAAGCAACAGACAAACATGAATACCGAGATGGAGAAATTGTAGTTATGCCGGGAGGAACAACAAATCATAATCAAATTGCTCTCAATTTTTGTCGCAAATTTCCTTTAACAATTAAGGAGCAAGATTATTATATTTATATCAATGATGTCCGCTTGTGGATACCTGAATATCGCGTCTTCACTTATCCTGATGTAATGGTAATAAAAGGAAAACCAATCTATGAAGGAAGTAGTAAAACAAATGTAACAAATCCTTTAATTATTGTAGAAGTTCTTTCTCAATCAACCAGAGATTATGATCGGACAGATAAATTTGAATTTTATCGTTCCATTCCAGATTTTCAAGAATATATTTTAATCGATCAATATCGCTTTTATGCAACTCAATATTTTAAGCAGGGGGATGGTAAATGGATTTTTAATGATTATAAAGGAGCAGAATCTGTGTTAAAATTGGCTTCAGATAAGTTTGAAATTTCCTTTCAAGATTTGTATGAAAGAGTCGATTTTGAATTAGATGAAGGGTAACATATATCTAAATGAGAGAGGTAAAAAACTATGGAAAATAAAAAGCGATCGCCCCTAATTTAACCCCTGCCCTAAAAGGATAATTAACCATGACATTAACGATTGTCAATGACTCCCTAAAAACAATTCTCGCTCGACTGAAACAAGAGCTAGAAAAACATTACGGTGATCGCCTTAAACAGTTGATAATGTTTGGTTCTCAGGCGAGAGGTGACGCGCATCCAGACTCTGATATTGATATCTTAGTGGTTCTTAAAGGAGAAGTAAATGCCAGCGAAGAAATTGAAAAAACTGGACCCATTATAGCCAGTTTATCTTTAGAAAAAGATGCGGTAATCAGTTGTATATTTATGGATGAATACCGATTCATTCATCGCTCTGGTCTTTTGCTGAGGAATATTCGTAAAGAGGGAAAATTCTAGGACAGAAGACTCAGACTGACCTACTTGTAAAAGCTCATCAAATTAATAAGGAAAAAACGATTATGGCTTGGCAATTAGAAATACACCATATTGATGTTGGACAGGGAGATGCCACTCTTATTGTTGTTCGTGAAGTCGCTCCTTTTCTTGAGGATGCTGCTCCCATAATCAGATCGGTATTAATAGATGGAGGAAAACTTAACAAAGGTGCGGATGTGCATCAATATCTTAACACTACAGTTAACCTTAATAACTTAGATATAATGATTGCAACCCATTATGATGAAGATCATTATAATGGACTACGATATTTACTTAACCACGCTTCTCTTCTTTATAACAATACGATTATCTTTGATCAAGGAGAACCAGGAAGTATCACAGTAAAGAGAGAGAGGAGTCAAACTTTTAGGACTACTGATATATCAGGAAGAGATGACGATTACATCAGATATTTAGCAGCCATTCGTAGTCAAGGAAACAGACAAAGAATTACCGCCGACGTTAAAAGCTCTCGCAATTTTGTATCAACGGCAGAACAACAAGCAGGATGGAGAAATCCTCACTGGTTAGTCAACCAAGAAGTTTTATGGCATGGTTTTGCAGGTGAAGTTCCTGCTGGCGCTCCCATAATGACTTGTATTGCCGCTAATCAATATATTAGAGGTGCAGGAGCCGCAAATCGTGTGCAAAGTGGACAGAGTGTCGATCCTAAAAACGAAAAAAGTCTGGCATTCCTCGTGCAATTCAACAATTTTAAATATTATCTTGGGGGAGATATAGAAACTACTCAAGAAGATCATATTATGACTAATTTGAATCCAAATGATAACGATGCTGGACGTATTCTTGCCATGAAAGCCAGCCATCATGGCAGCGATCGCTCAACTAGCGCAAGTTTTGTTAACTGTTTAAGACCAAGTGCAGCATTTATTTCCTGTGGCTATAACAATAGTTTTGACCATCCAAGACAGGAGGTGCTTAATAATCTAGAAGACTGTGTGGATCTACAACATTACTATTTAACAGAAGATCGTGATGATACTGCTTTTAATGCAAGAGTTGGTGCTGTGGGAGGTCCCGCCCCCAATATTGCTGCTGCCTACACTCCAAAAGCGTTTGTCGCTGGTTCTTGGGGTCCCCCTGACGATGCAGCCCCAAATAAACAAGGGGGAAATATAGTTTTGACAGTGACAGAAGATCAATCCAATCGGCTACCTAATGGAGTATTACTATTAGGTCAATCTCGATTTACTGTCACTGGTTATAGTGCTGATTCAGTTGCTGCTGGCCCTTTCAATAATGCTCATACATAAACCTAATTAAGCCTAACAAAAAGATGTAAAGCCATGTCAATACTTAGCGATACGAAGACAACATTAGAAAATCACCTTAGAGAAGGAAATCTGATCTTAAATAAAGATTTGATTCCCTTTGATAACATTAAAGCTTTTTTAGAAAGCTTACCCGATCAACAATTACTCATCGCTGTTCCAAGTCCCGATAATATCAGCCTCTCTGGTCAAAATTTTCCTCAAGAACTTATTCTCAGAGGACAGCTTGCTGACTACTGGAATATCAAAGGAATTGGTGATAGAATTTTAAATATTACTCAAATAACAGTAAGTTTTAGCCAATCTAATGAATCTGCTTTAGTTGTCACAACCCTAATCATTGATGGTTTATTGAATCTCAATGCAAAACAGATTCCTGTTCAAGGCAGATTAATTGAAGGAAACCGATTAAAATTTAACTTAAATAATTCAATAACGACTGATTTTTCTCTTTCAGAGATTGCTGATTATGCTACTCATTCGGCAATGGTAGAATACTTACCTACAGGAGTAGATATTTTCAATAATGTGATAATTGCATCCCTAGATTTAGAGTTTAGTTTTGACAGTTCAGTTCCCACTTTATTCAGTATAACTTGTAATCCTAGTGTTTCTGAATGGTCAATTATTAATAATTTTACCAGTCTCAAAAATTTAGGCGTAGTAATCAGCAGTAAATATTCTCCTCGGAATCAAGACCAGTTAAATTTATCTTTCGGCGGGAATATTCATGGTACTCTTCATATCGGACGTGATTATAACATTATTATTTACTTTCAGGGACGTAATTTTTGGGAACTAACTATTATTCCAGCCAATAGTAACATTTTACCCGGACTTTCAGAGTTAGCAGAATTAGCAGGGGGAGACAACCTAAAAACCACTGTGCAGAATGGACTAAATGCCATAGGATTAGGAGAAATATCTATTCAAGGTGTCAGCATAGGATTTGATCTGCAAAGCAAAAAATTGTCTTACATATCCATGAGAAGTCAAATCGCTGTTGCTGGAGTAAAAGTCAACCTTTTTACTCGTCTTCCTAATTTTGAATTTGCAGGTAGCAAGTCTCAAGATAGTTCTATTAGTCTGAAAGCTTTGATTCAACATTACTTTATCCAAGCAGAAGATTTTCCCGAATTAGATATTACAGAATTTGTTTTTACCGCTTATCCCAGTGAAAGTTCATACACCATTCATACCATCATTGAGGATGTTTGGGAATTTAAAATTGCCAGTAGTTCAATAGCAATTGCTGAACTTGAATTAGAGTTAACGAAATCAGGTAATAGTATTTCTGGTTCAATCACGGCTAGTTTGATGGTTGCTGGTGTTAGTATTTTTATTTTGGCTTTGGCTAACTCTCCAGAAAATAGGGGTAATGGCTGGCAATTTGAAGGTAAAACAGGAACTGGAAACGAAATTCATTTAGGAACATTGATTAACGAGTTAGCTACCAAATTTGGTACTGATACAACCCTACCTTCATCTGTATCAGATTTAATCATCGAAAATCTTGGAGTCTCATTTAACACAAAAACTAAAGATTTTACCTTTACTTGTGAGTCTAAATTCCCAATTGATAGTAAACAAATAGATATTACGGTCAATATTAATATCACCCAACAATTAGACGGTTTTTATAAAAAACACTTTGATGGACATATCACCATTGGCAGCTTAAAATTTGCCCTCATTTTCGATACCAATCAAAACTCTACTAACCTCCTCGCTGCTTACCACGATGAACAAACTGTAAAAATTAAAGACCTGATTGGTTATACTGATCCTAATCTAAAAGATAAAATTCCCGAAGGACTAGAAATAAACCTGAAAGATGCTCTATTTGCCTATACTAAAGAAGCAATAATAACTAAAACAACTAATTTTCTCTTTGGCTTAAATATTGGTGGTGGCATTAACCTCTCTAATCTGCCCTTAGTCGGACAAGAATTTCCTCCCAATCAAACCGTTAAAATTTCCTTGCAAATCTTAGTCACTAAAGCTGATTTTACAGCGACACAAGTGCAAGCATTTAATACCTTATATACCGATGGTGGCATTCAACTACCCACCACTGATATTAACGAACGCCTCAACCTAATTCCTTCGATTCAATTCGGAAGCGAAATCCAACAATTACAACTTCCCATCACCATTAATAAAGATACAGGTCAAATCCAAGACTCTTCTTCCAATAACACCAGTTCCCTAGTTACTCCTTCAGCAACTCCAACCCCCATTGACAATGGGACTAAATGGTTCCAACTCCAAAAAGCCTTTGGTCCCGTTCACTTTCAAAGAGTGGGTATTAAATACCAAGACTCAAAAATTTGGGTTTTATTAGATGCTAGTCTTAGCTTCGCTGGACTTTCCCTCTCTCTTGATGGACTTTCGGTTAACTCACCCCTGAACAAATTTGACCCCAAATTTGACCTCAAAGGCATCGGCATCGACTATAAAGGAAGCGAAACCCTAGAAATTGGTGGCGCATTCCTCAGAACCCAAGTCACCAAAGACGGCAAAACCTATGAAGAATACGACGGTGCCGCCATTATCAAATTTAACGTCAAAGCCAAAGCCCTCACCCTTTCCGCCATTGGTTCCTATGCTTATTTTGAAGATCATCCCTCCCTCTTTATCTACGCCATCCTTGATTATCCCCTTGGTGGTACCTCATTCTTCTTCGTCACCGGACTAGCCGCCGGTTTCGGCTATAACCGCGCCCTCAAAGTCCCCACCATTGACCAAATTGCCACCTTCCCCCTCGTCGTCGAGGCCGTTAGTCCCCCTGATAGTTCTAATTCAAACCAAGCCGCCCGACTCACAGGAGAACTAACCAAACTTCGGGACTATATCCCCCCCGAAACCGGGCAAATATTCCTCGCCATCGGCATTAAATTCACCTCCTTTAAACTAATTGACTCTTTTCTCCTGCTTACCGTCGCTTTTGGTAATCGTTTTGAACTTAATATACTTGGTTTAGCCACCCTCATCGCCCCCCCAAATGTAGGCGCAGGAGTCCCCCCAGTTGCCCAAGTACAATTAGCCCTCAAAGCCAGTTTTGTTCCCGCCGAAGGTTTCATCGGCATTATCGCCCAACTTACCCCTAACTCCTATATCCTTTCCCAAGCTTGTCATCTCACCGGAGGGTTTGCCTTTTATGGGTGGTTTGCCCCTAACGAACATGAGGGGGATTTTGTCCTCACATTAGGGGGTTATCATCCCCTCTTTAAAGTCCCTGACCATTATCCGAAAGTTCCTCCCCTTGGCTTGAACTGGCAAGTTAGCCCAGAACTTTACATCAAAGCAGATGCTTATTTTGCCCTGACTCCTTCCGCTATTATGGCAGGGGGACACCTCCAAGCCACTTGGAATAGTGGGGCCTTGAGTGCTTGGTTTAACGCCGGGGCTGATTTTCTCATGTCTTGGAAACCCTATCACTACGATATTTCTATCTATGTTGATATGGGAGTGTCCTATACCTTTCACTTTTTTGGAACCCATCATATTACCGTTGAATTAGGGGCAGATTTACACATCTGGGGACCGGAATTTACAGGTATTGCCCATATTCATCTTTGGATTATTTCTTTTGATGTGCGCTTTGGTAGCAGTGGTTCTCAAGCCCCCAAACCCATTGACTGGGATGAGTTTAAAACCTCTTTTCTCCCTGCTGATGATGCTATTTGTACCATTGCTGTTAAGGAGGGTTTAGTCAAGAAAGTTAATGAACAAGATAAATCAGATTTAGGGATTATTAATCCTAAAAACTTCTGCTTAGTTACTGATTCAGTAATTCCTATTAAAACCTGTAATGTTAATCTTAATACTCAGGGAATCAATACTCAATTTGGCATTGGTTCAATGGCGGTAACAGCATCTCAAATAAACTCAAATTTAACTATTACTATAACCAAAAATGGTACACCTCTAAAGTCAACAGAATTTGAAGAAGATTTTGCTTGTAATCCCCTTACCAAAAAAGTTCCCGTCGGACTTTGGGGTGAATCTTTAACCCCTAGTTTGAATGGTAATCAATTTATTGAAAATACCCTATCTGGATTAGAAATTAAACCTAAAAAACAACCAGAACCTGGAGCAACTCAAGCCATTAATCGCAGTGAATTACAATTTAGCACTACTCTAATTAATAATGCTTATCATTGGCAGACAATTAGCACTTTTCAGGAGGAACCCACTAAAGATATTAGTAGCACTATTGTAGATAACGCAGTCAAAAATGCTAGAGACAATTTACTAAAAGCACTTAATTTAAATAGTGAAGAAATTGATCTCAGTGAAACCATTGCCGATCATTTTTTCCACAACCCTAAAATTGAAGTTTTAGCCAACTAATCACTAATAAAGGAGCAAAAAATGCCAGAAAATACTACGACTGAACCGACTAAAATTGAATTTATTCAGTATCATAAGCCACTTTTAGAAGATGGTGACTATCAGATTACTCTTACACAACAAATAACAGGAGAAAAGATTCCAGCTAATACCTCCTTTCAGATTACTAGAAAATTTTCTGTAGGTGCAGAAAGATTTGACTTAAAACCCACAGCTATTCATGCTGTATTTCCCCCTGATGGTAGCTTAGGAGAACATTCTAACGTTTTACCCCATATTATTCTAAACCGTAGTACCTTACCCTGGGAACGTCAATCTGTTGCTGATAATAATACCCCTTGGTTAGCTTTATTATTATTTGCAGAAACAGAAACACCAGAAACCCAAATTGTTACCCTAAAAACCTTAAAAGATATTAATAGTTATGCTGCTAAATTTCCTGATTTTACCCTAGAAAGTGGACAACATGAAGACGATAAAGTAATAATTATTGATGTCCAGAAACAGTTGTTAGAAAAAATTTTACCCACTAAAGAAGACTTAACTTATCTTGCTCATGTTCGTCAAGGAACAGATGAGCAAGATAAGTTAATCGGCGATGAATTAGCCGTTATTATTTGTAATAGACTCCCCCAAAAAGGCGGCAGAAGTATCGTCCATCTGGTTTCTTTAGAAGGACGTTATCATGATAATGGATTTGATTTTCAAGGGGCTGGAGACAATGATAATATTCGTTTAGTTAGCCTCAAAAGTTGGAGTTTTTCTTGTATAGATGAAAAGCAAAGTTTTCAAGGACTTTTAAATCATCTTAACCGAGAACTTAGTACCCTAAGATTGCCCCAAGTTGCTAATCCTGAAGCGGAAAAATATCTATCTATGGGTTATGTTCCCTTACCACATTTTTTACGACAAGGAGGTAAAACCTTCTCTTGGTATCATAGTCCTTTAATCACAGGAAACAACCCTAACAATAACATCACTTTACCCATTCGTACTGCCGATGAGTTACTAATATATAATCCTGATAATGGTATATTTGATGTTTCATACTCTGCTGCTTGGGAATTAGGAAGATTACTCGCTTTACAAAGCAAAAACTTATCCATTAGTCTCTATAACTGGAAACGTACTCATAGACAAAGCTTACAAAAAACAGAAACTCATTTACCCGTTTATAATCAGCTTAATACTGATCTACCTGAGAGTATTTCTAGCTGGTTTAAAGATTTAAGTCTTCTTAAAGGTGTTCCCTTTAATTATCTCGTTCCCGATGAAAAAATGTTACCTGTAGAATCAATTCGTTTCTTTTATATTGATTCTGATTGGATAGAATGCTTATTAGATGGGGCATTTGGTATTGGTCGAGTAACCACATCGGATTATAAAAATGATCAGGACAATAAGAAAAATCCTGCTGTTAACACATACCCCATAGTAACGGGTTGTTTGCTACGCTCTGATGTAGTATCAGGTTGGCCAGGTTTACTCGTTGATGGTTATAATGAGATAATTAGTAATGATGCTGCTGTAGATGATAGCAAGAAGATTGAATTACTACGGATGGAGCGTCTTTCAGCTAATGTTTTAATCTGTTTATTTAACGGAGAAATCAAGACATTAGATATTCACCAAAAACCAGAAACCTTACATTTTGGATTAGATTCAGATGATGAAAATAAAACCTTTTATAAAAAATTAAAAAACTTAGATGGTCAGCAAATTGACGAAAAGGTTGATAATATTCCTTGGAAAGATTCAGAAAAAAGAGTTATAGATATCAATTCACTTACTGACAGGATTAAAGAACAAGTGGACAATAGTAGCTCATTCACCTCTGCACAATTTGCTTTAGAGATGATTGAAGGAGTAGAAAAAGTGAGATTTATTGGTTCCTAAAAACATATTATGTCCAAATGGGGAAGTTCAGATACACAATCAAAAATACTAAATTTAACCAATAAAATAAGGACGCTGCCAATTGCGTCCTCAAGGTATCGGGAAAAGGCTTTTTTCCTAGACTTTCCGAGAGTAGTATTCCACTACTAACAGTTCATTAATCGAGAGGGCAATCCATTCTCTTTCCACAACGCCATTCACTTTGCCCACGAGGGTGTTTTTGTCAAATTCCAAATGACTCGGCAGGTTGGCTAAACCGGGGTATTCCATATTTCTTTTGACTAGATCCTGGGAACGCTCTTGATTTCTGACTCCAATCACATCACCCGGACGGCACTGATAACTGGCAATATCCACAACTCTACCGTTAACGGTGACGTGACCGTGATTGACTAATTGTCGCGCCCCCGGAATTGTCCCAGCCATACCGAGACGGAAAACGGTATTATCAAGACGCATTTCTAGGAGTTGCAGCAGTACCTGACCAGTGGAACCAGTAGCCCGGCGAGCTTTGCGGACATAGCGAATTAATTGTTTCTCGCTGACACCGTAGTTAAAACGCAGTTTTTGTTTTTCTTCTAGACGAATGGCATATTCTGAACGTTTTTTGCGGGCCTGGCCATGTTGCCCCGGTGCATAGGCACGACGGGCATTTTTACGGGTTAAGCCGGGTAATTCCCCTAAACGACGCACAACGCGCAAGCGCGGTCCTCTATAACGAGACATACAGACAGTCTGCTCCTATTTAAATTTATCCCAAAACTATCATCGTAGCACAAATTAAGTAATTTAGTTGGGTGTGGGGAGATGGGGAGATGGGGAAGTGGGGGATGGGGTGTGGGGTGTGGGGAGTGGGGTGTGGGGAGTTTTCTCAGTGAACTGATAACTGATAACTGATAACTGATAACTGTCTCCTGACGGCAGGTGATGTATTTTTTTCATTAAAGATGAGGCTAATCTCCCCCATCTTAGGGCATACTGTGAGTGTAACCAAGCACTATATTATTCAGGTTGCTTTCCCACTCCTTCCCTAGCTGAGTCTCTATCTTGGAGAAGCCATAGTCATGATCGAAATGAAAGTCGCTGGAATTGCCCTAGACGCTATCACTCGCAGTCCCATTGTACTGCTCAAGGATGGTTCCGAGCGTCGCGCCCTACCTATCTACATCGGACAAGATCAGGCTAAGGCCATTATCACCGTCCTCGAACAACAAAAACCCCCTCGTCCTCTCACCCACGATTTGATCGCTAATATTTTTAAAGCTTGGGACATGGATTTAGAAAAGATTATCATCCATTCTCTCCAAGATAATACTTTTTATGCTGTTCTCTGTCTCCAGCGCGGCGAAGTCAAAAAAGAAATCGATTGTCGTCCCAGTGATGCGATCGCTATTGCCCTGCGTACCAACAGTCCTGTCTGGGTAATGGAAGAAGTGATCGCTTCCGCTTCTATCCCTGTCGATCGTGACGCAGATGAAGAGGAACGTCAAGCTTTTCGTAATTTCGTCTCCAATCTTAGTCCCTCAGACCTGATCCAACGTCGCGGTGATTTTAGTGATCAGTGAACATTCAGGAGGCAGAAGGCAGGAGTTAGGAGCCAGTAGTCAGGAGACAGGAGATTATTTTTATTTATTCTCCCCATTTCCCCCCGCAACGCGCACGCAGTGACCACCCCATCACCCCATCACCCCCACACCCCATCCCCCAATACCTTCTAACTAACAACTGATAACTGGTAACTGATAACTGATAACTGGTAACTGGTAACTGATAACTGATAACTGATAACTGATAACTGAATCAATGCGTTATCGACGATTTGGCCGTACTAATTGGCAATTTTCGCTGTTTTCCCTGGGGACAATGCGCTGTTTGTCCTCAGAGTCAGTGTTTACCGCAACACTCGATCGCGCCCTAGAATTGGGGATTAATCACCTAGAAACGGCCAGAGGTTACGGTAATAGCGAAGTTTTTCTCGGTCGCTACCTGCAGCGTCAAGGGGTGCGGGAGCAAGTTTATCTGACTACGAAATTAGTCCCCACTCCCGATCGCCAAACTATGGAAAAAGCGATCGCCGAATCCCGAGAACGATTACAATTAAATTACCTCGATTGTCTAGCAATTCACGGTATTAACACCCGCGAGCATTTAAACTGGATTAAAGACCCACAAGGCTGCATGAAAGCCGTTTTTATGGCCCAAGAAGCTGGCAAAATCGGTCATATTGGCTTTTCTACCCATGCACCCCTAGAAATTATTCTGGAGACGATCAATACAGATTTCTTTGCTTTTGTCAATATCCATTACTATTTTTTTTGGCAAAGACAGCAACCTGCGATCGCTTTAGCCCAAGCAAAGGACATGGGGGTGTTTATTATTTCCCCTGCTGATAAGGGAGGTAGTCTCCACAGACCTCCGAAAAAGCTAGAGGAATTATGCGCCCCTTTTTCACCCCTAGAGCTAAATTATCGCTTTTTATTGAGCGATCCGCGCATTACTACCCTCAGCGTCGGGGCAGCGATACCAGAGGAATTAGAAGCAATTATTAACGTATGCGAAAGAGATCAGCCCCTATATCCGGCAGAAATTGCCGTTTTTAACCGTTTAGAGGCACATTTAACCGATAAATTGACCACAGATCTATGTAGCCAATGTTATCAATGTTTACCCTGTCCCGAAAATATTAATATCCCTGAAGTCTTGAGACTGCGGAATCTGGCAGTAGCTTACGAAATGACTGATTTTGGCCAGTATCGCTATCGAATGCTGGAAAATGCCGGTCATTGGTTCCCCGGACGCAAGGCCAATAATTGTACTGAATGCGGTGATTGTTTACCTCGCTGCCCAGAAAAATTGCCGATTCCCCAGCTGCTATTTAATACACACGAACTACTTAATGGCGCACCGCGACGGAGATTGTGGTCATCTTAGGACGAAACTGGGAAAAATTTTTTTTGGGGATCGTCAAAGTGTAAAAACTATCTTAAGATTAACAGGTAAGAGAATTAACTTTCTTGAATTTAAAGAGACAAAAAACAAGAAATAGATTAAGGAGTAAAGGATATGGCACTCGTCCCCATGCGGTTATTGTTGGATCACGCGGCTGAGAACGGATATGGCATCCCCGCTTTTAACGTAAATAATATGGAGCAGATCCAAGCGATCATGCAAGCGGCGGCAGCCACCGATAGCCCCGTTATCCTGCAAGCTTCTCGCGGTGCGCGCAAATATGCAGGGGAAAACTTCCTGCGTCACTTGATCACCGCCGCGGTGGAAACCTATCCTCATATCCCCATCGTGATGCACCAAGATCACGGTAATGAACCCGCCACCTGCTACTCGGCGATCCGTAACGGTTTCACCAGTGTCATGATGGATGGTTCCTTAGAAGCGGATGCTAAAACTCCCGCCACCTACGAGTACAACGTTAACGTTACTGCTGAAGTGGTAAAAGTTGCTCACTCGATCGGTGCTAGTGTGGAAGGGGAACTGGGTTGTTTAGGTTCCTTAGAAACCGGTAAAGGAGAAGCGGAAGACGGCCACGGTTTTGAGGGAGAATTAGATCACTCGATGCTGTTAACCGATCCCGATGAAGCGGTGGATTTCGTCGAAAGAACCCAAGTAGATGCTTTAGCAGTAGCCATTGGTACTAGCCACGGAGCTTACAAATTTACCCGCAAACCCACCGGCGAAATCCTTGCTATTAGCCGCATTGAAGAAATTCACAGCCGCTTACCCAATACTCACTTGGTTATGCACGGTTCTTCCTCGGTTCCCGAAGATCTTTTAGAATTAATCAACCAATTCGGTGGCGCTATCCCTGAAACCTACGGTGTTCCCGTGGAAGAAATCCAAAAAGGCATCAAGAGTGGTGTGCGGAAAATCAATATCGACACCGACTGCCGTTTAGCAATTACCGCCGCGGTTCGGGAAGCACTTTTCAGCAACCCGAAAGAGTTTGATCCCCGTTTCTTCCTGAAACCCTCGATCACTTATATGCAGAAAGTTTGTGCCGATCGCTATCAACAATTTGGTACCGCCGGTAACGCCAGCAAAATCAAACAAATGTCCCTCGATGATTACGCAGCCAAATATGCTAAAGGGCAATTAACCCAAGTCAGCAAAAAAGTTGTGGCTGTCTAGTGGCTGAACAATTAAGCGATCGCTTAATGGCAACGATCTAGTAGAATTTTTTGGGGTAGTTAACCATAACTACCCTCTTTTTTATGGGAGTGCCTTGAAGGGAAAGAGTTACCAGATAAGAATCGATGGCTCTCTTGGGTTTGGTGGGTAAAATGTATTCTAAGATACAGTTCCGCCAGCGAGTGAGTGGGGTGCATCTCACATTTGCGGGAATACCGACAATCAGCAATTATCAGTGACTCTTAGATGATTACAAATATATCAGCAGCTGCGTGTAAGCATCCCACCGAAAAGCTCATGCGCTCCGGGGTTTGGGTAGGGTTGATTCATGAATCAACCCTACCCAAACGGGGGGTTTGGGGGGTAGAACCCCCCAAAAGCTGGGATTGAGCGATAAAACCGAAAGTAATGCCCGATCTTAGCCGAGAGTTTCCCCGTAAAAATCCCAATTGGTAGATTTACAAAAATGAGATGCACCCAGCGAGTGGAACGAACCACAAAGACACAAAGGACACAAAGATTGATCGCTCCTATATAAGTTAAACTGATCACACAAAGAATAAGAGAGCCAATCGATTTCAGAGAAAAGACTATACTGAAAATAATCAGCAGATCAGCACTTGATTTATAAGAGAAGCAAGATGAGAAAAAAATCGTTGTGGGTGGGATTATTAGTGGGATTTTGGTTTTGTCTGACTTGGATGGCATGGACACCCACAGCAGCCGCCTTTAGCGAAGAACAAAAATTATTACTCCAATCTTGGCGATTAGTCAACCAATCTTATTATGATGACACATTTAATCATCAAAACTGGTGGCAGGTGCGGGAACAATTCATCAAAAAACCCCTCAACGACCGGACGGCGGCCTACAATGCGATCGAACAGATGTTAGCCACTCTCGATGAACCCTTTACCCGTCTCCTGCGACCGGATCAATACCATAACCTACAAATTAGCACCACGGGGGAATTATCGGGGGTAGGACTGCAAATTAATATCAATCCCGACAATGGTTACTTAGAAGTAGTTGCCCCCCTTGCTGGTTCTCCTGCTGAGGCCGCTGGTTTGACTAGCCACGATCGCATTTTGTTTATTGATGGTATCGATACCACTACTTTAACCCTCGATGCGGCGGCGGCCAAAATGCGCGGGACTGCCGGAACAGAAGTTTCCTTAGTCATTCTTCCCTATCAAAAAAGTCAACCAAAAACCCTATCTTTAACCCGTCAACGCATTTCTTTAAGTCCAGTGGTGGCGGTTTTGGATAAAAATTCTAGTTCCTTGCCCATCGGTTATGTGCGCTTAAATCAATTTAGTGCTAACGCTGCCAAAGAAGTCTCGGAAGCTGTGACGAATTTACAAAAACAAGGAGCTAAGGGTTATATTTTAGATCTAAGAAATAACCCCGGTGGTTTACTGCAAGCGGGCATAGAAATCGCTCGGATGTGGATTAATCAGGGAACGATTGTTTACACGGTTAATCGTGAGGGAATTGCCGATAGTTTTGCCGCTGCTGGCAATGCTTTAACTGACGAGCCTTTAGTCGTTTTAGTCAATCAGGGAACCGCCAGCGCCAGCGAGATTTTAGCGGGAGCATTACAGGATAATCAACGGGGGGTTTTAGTGGGAGAAAAGACTTTCGGTAAGGGATTAATTCAGTCCCTATTCGAGTTACCCGATGGGGCAGGATTAGCGATTACCGTGGCGAAATATGAAACTCCCGCCCACCATGATATTCATAAGTTAGGAATTATGCCCGATCAAGTGGTGGCACAGGAACCGATCACCTATGAGGAAATCGGCACCGAAAAAGATAGTCAATACCAAACCGCAATTCAGTTTTTAAACCAGAACACCGTTTTAGCCAAAGCTTCCTAAAGTGGGGTTTTCAGTTATCAGTTACCAGTGATCAGTTACCAGTTATCAGATGCGAGTTTTCAGGATTCTTCGTTACTTGGTATAGTTCGATCGGGTGGCATAAATCGACTAAATACTTATCTGGCAAGAGACTTAATTGATTAGTTCGTTAGAGAGGGAAAACAATTGACAAAGATCGCATCAATGTCTTTATATTATATAAGGGTTTTATCCCTTATAACCCCCGTCCATTGCATAACACAAACCGAAGAGCCATTTAGGGGTTTAGGGGTTTAGGGAAATTTCAGCCAAATGTTCTACTTCCCCACTTCCCCACACCCCACTTCCCCACTTCCCCACACCCCACTTCCCCACTTCCCCACACCCCACTTCCCCACTTCCCCACACCCCACACCCGACGGCATAAATCGAACAAATTAGCCATTTTTTCCATCAATATCTAAATTAAGATGGAAACCTGTTTGATTTGGCGAGAATGCTAACATCGATGAGAATTTTCCCAGTCCGGGCTTTTCAGTCTTCCAACCTTGACTTATCCTTGATCTTACCGCCATGCAGAGATATATTCGATCGCCCCTAGCCCTAACCCTGAGCATTAGCCTCTTAGCTAATTTTTTAACCGCTTGTAATAATGCCCAAACCCCGAATAACAACGCCTCTAGTCCCACCACCACTGCTCCGGGGGATCAAGGCTTAAAATTAGGGGCCTTACTGCCCATTACTGGAGATTTAGCCGCTATTGGTCAAAATATGCCCGAAGCGGCTGCCCTAGCGGTAGAGACTATCAATGCTTGTGGTGGAGTCAATGGCAAACCCGTCACCCTCGTGAAAGAAGATGACCAAACCGATCCCGCTGCCGGTGCTTCGGCGATGACAAAACTAGCGGAGGTGGATAAAGTAGCTGGTGTGATCGGTTCCTTTGCCAGTAGCGTCTCGGGAGCAGCCGTCGATGTGGCGGTGAGAAATAAAGTTATGTTAGTCTCTCCGGGTAGCACCAGTCCTGTCTTTACTGACAGGGCGAAAAAAGGCGATTTTCAAGGTTTTTGGGCGCGGACGGCTCCCCCAGATACCTACCAAGCTCAAGCTTTAGCAGTCCTAGCTAAGAAAAAGGGTTTTCAAGATGTGGCCACCGTCGTGATCAATAACGATTATGGAGTCGGATTTGAACGGGAATTCGTGAGCGCTTTCGATAAATTAGGCGGCACTATCACTAATAAGCAAAATCCTGTCCGTTATGACCCGAAAGCTGCCACTCTCGATAGTGAAGCGGCGGCTGCCTTCGCTAACCAACCGGATGCTGTAGCGGCAGTCCTTTACGCTGAAACGGGCAGTTTATTACTACAAGCGGCCTATAAACAGGGATTGACCAAAGGAGTTACCGTCCTCCTCACCGATGGGGTTTATTCGGAAGATTTCACCAAACAGGTGGGGAAAGGAACCGATGGTAAGTCAATTATTGCCGGCGCCCTAGGCACAGTCCCCGGGGCCAACGGTCAAGCTTTAAGCGCTTTTACTACTCTCTGGAAAGAAAAAACCGGCAAGGATGTCACCGCTTTTGTTCCCCATACTTGGGATGCGGCGATTTTATTGATGTTAGCAGCCGAGGCGGCTAAATCTAACACTGGTGAGGGGATTCAAAGCAAGATTCGTGAGGTGGCTAATGGTCCGGGGACGGAAGTAACCGATGCTTGTCAAGCCATGGAAATGATTCGCAAAGGCGAGGATATTAACTATCAGGGGGCCAGTGGCAATGTCGATATCGATGAAAATGGCGATGTGGTCGGTAGTTACGATGTCTGGACTGTCAAGGATGACGGCACTCTCAAGGTTATTGATCAGGTGACACCCAATCAGTAATCAGTGATCAGTAATCAGTGATCAGTAATCAGGGGGCAGGAGGCAGGAGGCAGGGGATAGGGTGATAGGGATTTAGGGAAATTTCAGCCAAATGCTCCACTTCCCCACTACTTCACTACCCCACTTCATAATTCATACTTCATAATTCATACTTTGTGCTTTTTGTCAAAAAAACTTTTTTTTTGCAATAAAACTACACAAAAAAAAGATCATCGTTGTGGGTGAAATTGACTCATTTACCCGTCTTGATTAGGATTACCTTCTAGGTGTGGCAAGGGTTTCAGCCACTGCTGCCCAAAAAAGCACAGAACAGGCCATTATGAAATTCAGTAAAATCGCTGTTACCACTGTAACATCGTTGTTAAATAAAAATCTTTCTCAATTAATTTTTAAGAATTTGTAAATATTGCGGAATGTTAATTTAAATATTCTCAAGTTTTTGGAGTCAATGAATAATTTTTGCTTATCTTTGTCGAAAAATAGAACTCCTGCAAAAATCCAACATCTACCATGGGGTTAGGAGTCAGGAGTCAGGAGACAGGTTTTAGGTGTTGGGGGTTGGGGTTTTGGGGTTTTAGTTCAATTTCCCCACTTCCCCACCTCCCCAATTCATAATTCCCAACCCATCACTGATGACTGAAAACCGAGACAGTTTTCTGAGGACTTTTTTTACTGGTGGGAACCGGATCGGGGTCATTTTCTTCCCTAGCCACCCGGATTAAGAGGGCGGCTAAAAAGAGACTGGCTAAACTGGAACTGCCGCCATAACTAAAGAGAGGGAAAGGTAAGCCAGTAGTGGGTAAAGAACCGGTGGCTACACCCATATTTAACAGAGATTGACCGATTAAAATTACCATCGCCCCGATCGCCACTAATTTTTTGATGCGATGACGACATTTAACCGCCACAATCAGGGCGAGAGTAGCGTAGAGAAATAGCATGATTAACAGTAAAATACCGCCAATAAAACCAAATTCCTCGCCAAAGACAGCGAAAATAAAATCCGTATCCGGGAAGGGTAGATAAAATAATTTTTGTTGGGATAAACCGTAACCGCTGCCAGTGGTTCCGCCAGAACCGATCGCCAGTAAACTCTGCACTAATTGATAACCATCACCCCGGGGATCCTGCCAGGGGTCTAAGAAAGATAAAATCCGTTTTCTCTGGTATTCGCGGAAAGTAACACTAACCATGGCCATAGTTACACCCAGTAAAGCGGTGCTGGTCATGTAGGATAAAGGCAGACCAGAGGCAAGAGCGATCAGCCAGAGAGTTATACCACACAGAGCAGTGGTACTCAAGTTAGGTTGTAAGAGAATGCCGGCTAGAATTAGTCCAAAAATAGCGATCCAAGTTAACCGTTGATTAATATTTAAACGCGGCCAACCACCGAAAACCGCCGCCCCTTGCAGGACGAGAAACGGTTTCATCAATTCCGACGGTTGCAAGAGAATCGGCCCGATTTTAATCCAACGGGTGGCACCATTGATATTAGCTCCCAAACCGGGGATGAGAGTGATCAAAATTAATGCTAAAACTAATAAAATCATCCAGGGTGCGATTTTGAGGAGATTCTCGATCGGCAATCGCACCAGGAAATTAAAGCCAATTAAGCCAATCCAAAGCCAGATTAATTGGCGGATAAAATAGTATAGTCCGTTATCAAAGCGACTGTCAGCCAGAGCGTAGGAAGCAGAAAAAAGCACCACTAACCCGACTAACAGCCACAAAAAAGTCATCCAGCGCAATAATCGCGCTTCGGCTGACCAGTTTTTCACATCGGGGTCAAAAATAGGAATAATATATTGCCACACGGAGATTTTTCGAGAAGAATTATCTTGCACAGATTAACCGAGAAGACTAGGCTCGATCGCAGTTTGTTCCACTATCTGGCAGCCAGATGACCGGTTAAACCGACATTTTCACCGTGCCATTCTAGGGTATCACCGATCGTCTGACCGTCGTGATAGGCAGCCAAGAGAATTTCCGCCGTTTTCCCCCAAACAATATTACCCTGACGATCAAGGGAAATCATGCCCAGATCCCGACCATTAGTTTGGGATTCGTGCATGGACTTCTCCACGGCAGCGGCCAGGGAAAAACCATCGGTGACGCGAATGACCACCTTAGCCGCTAAACACTCATCGATAATATCTTCCCCTACCCCCGTACAACTTACTCCGGCCTCTGGATTCGCATAATTGCCAGCCGGCATCGCACTGTCACTAACGCGACCGATTCTTTCTAATCCCTTACCCCCGGTAGAAGTTCCAGCGGCGATGTCTCCTTGCTGATCAAGGGCCACCACTCCGATGGTTCCCCGTTGTGCTGAGGAGTCGGCGAATAAACGGGCCATTTTGCGATTAAAGTTCGTCTTTCTTTCCTCCATCCATTCTTGAATCCGATAATCGGTTAGGGGATCATAGAGGGGAATTTGTAATTCTCTGGCCAGATCGGCAGCCCCAATTTCCGAGAGAATGCGATCCTCTTGACTTTGGAGAAATTGGGCTAGGCTAATGGGATTCTGTACCCGCGAGACGTTAATGACACCGCTTAAACGCTGGTGACGACCATCCATCAAGGCTGCACTCATTCGCACCTGACCGTCCGATTGCACCACCGAACCGGTCCCGGCATTAAATCGCGGTTCATCCTCCAGTAACATACATCCTTTTGTCACCGCTTCCACAGCACTAGCACCATTGTCAAGGAGGTTGTAAATATTCTTAACAATCCCCTGGAGAGAATCGCGCACTGATTCTAAACCACCCTTGTCCTCCAGGGAACTCGCTCCCCCATGAATAATTAACTTCGGATTTACTCTGGTCATTATTGTCCCAACATCACATTACCGATCGGATCTAAACTATCACGTTTAAGCTGTCCGCACATCTAAATTAGTCTATGGGGAAGTGGGGAACTGGGGTGTGGGGTGTAGGGTGTGGGGTGTGGGGTGATGGGGAAGTGGAGAAGTGGGGAAGTGGAGAAGTGGGGAAGTGGGGAAGTGGGGAAGTGGGGAAGTGGGGAAATTGAACTAAAACCCCAAAACCCCAACACCCCAACACCTAAAACCTGTCTCCTGTCTCCTGTCTCCTGATAACTGTCTCCTGTCTCCTGATAACTGATAACTGACTTCTAACCCAATGGTAGATGTTGGATTTTTGCAGGAGTCCTATTTTTCGATAAAGATAAGCAAAAATTATTGATTGACTCCACAAGCTTGAGAATATTTAAATTAACATTCCGCAATATTTACAAATTCTTAAAAATTAATTGAGAAAGATTTTTATTTAACAACGATGTGATCATGGTAACAGCGATTTGATAGAATTTCATAATCGGTCATGCTGTGCTTTTTTGGGCAGCAACGGTTGAAACCCTTGCCACATCTACAGGGTAATCCTCATTAAGACGGGGGAATTAGTCAATTTCACCCACAACGATGATCTTTTTTTTGTGTAGTTTTATTGCAAAAAAAAAGTTTTTTTGACAAAAACCACAAAGTATGATAGTAACCCAATGGATTTCTGGCTGCGAGTAGTTATACTAAATCCAGTTATTAAAGACTGATTATCTATTCCTCCTTTTGCCTCTTGCCTCTTGCCTATCCTGATAAGTAGCCTATACTCAACGGATTTAGTATTATTGCAGAGTGGGGAGAAGGGAGCGCCGGAGTTGGGGAGAAAAAAGCGTTCGACAAAAGCGATCGCCGAAGGTTGACGGCTGATGGCTAAAAAGCTGATGGCTAACTTGACAAAAATTGCCTCGGTTTCTATAATCCTGAAGCCGTCAATAAAATTCAGCGATCAATAGCTGGGCAAAAAATCAAGAAAAACGGCAAAAAAACGCAGTTCCCCCCTTGACAAATAGCCAAAACTAGGCATTAGTTAAATTTAATTATTTTTTAATAAAAACCGCCTTCTATCACCAGAAAAAGCGATCAGTAGATTTTTATCAAAGTATTGTAATCATCTTTACAGCTATCGGGGATCAAAGGATGTTACGGTGAAGAAGCGATGACAAACCCACTTTAAGATCACCCCAATTGCTATGGCACAGATTCTCGATCCCCTCCCCAACGGCAAGAAAAATAGTATTCTTTGTTGCTATGTGAATGCGACCAGTCATATTCAAATTGTTCGCATCACCAATATTCCTAGCTGGTATTTTGAAAGGGTGGTTTTCCCCGGGCAGCGTTTAGTATTTGAGGCCCTATCGGAAGCTTTCTTAGAGATTCATACGGGTATGATGGCCAGCGCCATCCTTTCCGATAACATCCCCTGTGAGCGCCTTTATATCAGCGACGGGGATGACGATGACTCCGAAGGTCAACTAGACAGGGAAAGATTTTATCCCCATCCCTTAGAGGAAAGTCAAGGGGCGAAAATTGACAACACCGTACCCTTCGGTTTAACTTTAGCTTCCGCCTAGCTAATAACCTAATCTGATAATTCCCCTCGCACGAGAATCACAGTGCAATTAACGGCACGGGCAATCGTCGAGGGGATATTGCCATTTAAGAACTGATTGAGCAAACTTTCCCTAGATGCACCCAAAAGCACCAAAGAACAATCCTCTGATTCTACCAGATGAATGACCGCCTCGGCCGGAGAGGCCGAACGAATCGGTAAAGACACAATCGGCTGTGCGATCGCTTTCTGTAAAGATGCTTGTAAAACTTCCAAAGTGGACAGAGCCGGCAGTAACTCCGTCGGGGAATAGATTTTACATAACCAAACTTTGGGATGATCCGAGGACTCGGATAAAGAGAGCAAACTAGGCAATAATGCTAAAGCGCGTTGGACATTGGGACCGCCGGCCGTGGGAATCAGCCACATCCTTTCACGATCTTGATCGTTGGGAAAACAATCCTTTGTCCCCAATTTTACCAAGATGGTTTCACAGGGAGCTTGAGCGATCAAAGTATCGACTAAAAACCCAAAAATCTCCCCAGTAGTCGATTTTTCCCCCGTCCAACCCATAATTAATAAATTACTGTGTCGTTCGCGAATCGTGGCCAAAATCCCGTCGGCAATATCCTGAGCAACAGAAATTTGCGTATGAACAGAGATATTCTGCTGTCGGGCTAATCTTTCCAGACGATGAAGTAATTTCCGTCCTTCCCGCGTATCTACCCTGACTTCCGCAGGAGAACTAAGACGAGGCACAGTAATCACATAGAGACAATCTATCTCATAATTGCGCTGACAGGCGACAGCAGCAGCAATTTTAAACAAAGCGGTAGCGGTGTCGGGATTGGCAATAGGTAACAAAATCCTTCCCGTTCCCACGGCCGGGGAACGAGTTTGATAAACCACATAGGAAGGGGTACTGGGTTGGGGCAGTTGACAAACCCCCCCCAATTGATCAGCTTCCACCCGGATAATATCAGTGCGGGTGATGATCCCCACCAGTTTTTGACCATCGGTAACGGGTAAACGGGAAAGCTGATAGCGATTTAACAGAAACAAAACATCGCTTAAGGCTGCCTGGGGGGCCACAGTAATCGGATTGGGAGTCATGATCTCCCGCAGGACGGTTTGACTGTTTTTTGAGCGCCATTTATCCAGATCACTTTGGGTAAAAATCCCCAATAGTCGCCCCTGTTCCACCACGGGAAAACCGCGATGATGGGAACGGGACATAATTTTCACCACTTCCCCCAGGGGTAAATCCGCCGGCAGAATTTCCACCTGGGATTGCATCACATCCATAGCCGACAGATGGGCCAGCACATCATTAGCAGGGGTTTCCTCGTTGAGAATAATGCCACTAGCGGAAAGTAAATGCTGATAGAGGGAACCGGGTAGAATGCTTTCGGCAGTGATATAAGAAACGGCACAGGTCAACATCAGGGGCAGCACAATATTAAAATTGCGATGCAGTTCAAAGACAATCACGATCGCCGTTACCGGAACCCTGACCACCCCCGTAAAAAAAGCCCCCATACCGGCTAAAGTATAACTAGGTTCGCTGCCGAAACCCATCATTTTCGTCTCGATTCCCCCCACCAGAAACCCCAAACAGGATCCCAACACCAAAGCGGGGGCGAGGAGTCCTCCAGGAGCGCCAGAACTATAGGAGATCATCGTCAGGAAAAAATAGACCACAAAAGCGAGGGCGGTATTCTGCCAACTTAATTCCCCTGCCAGCAAAAATTCCCGTAAACCCGTATTATCTCGAAAAAAGTCGGGTAAAAAAGCCACTACCGTTCCCGATAAGCAACTGACCAGACCGATGCGCCAAGCTAAAGATAACCGCCAACGCCGCTGCAGCTGGCTACAAAAAAGAATGCCTTGATTGAATAAAGCCCCCAATAAGCCCGCTAAAACCCCCAAAAGGCAATAAATGGGTATTTCTTGGGCAGAGAAGCTAATATTGGCATATTCAGTGATAATCGAGGGGGTATTCTGCAGCATCATCGAAACCACAGCCCCGGTAAAGGAAGCCACGATCGCCGTTTCTAGGGTCATACTGGAAACATCCCGCATTAATTCCTCGATCACAAAGAGGACCCCAGCGATGGGAGTGGTAAAACCGGCCGCTAACCCGGCAGCTGCCCCGGCTGCGATCATCTGACGACGGTGATCGGGACTGGTGGGCAGCCAGACGCTTAATTGGGCCGCTAGGGCTGCCCCGATGTGTACCGTGGGGGCCCGACGACCAAGGGTTAAACCACCGCCAAGGATCAGGATCGCCCCGATCATTTTTACTAGGGCGACGCGCCAAGACAGGGGCAAAGGATATTTAGCTAAGGCCGCTTTTACTTGGGGAATACCACCCCCAGCGGCCGCGGGGGAGAAGTGTTCGACAATCCAACCGGCGCTGTAACCAAGCAGAAAACCGCCGAGGGGCAAAACTAGGAGAGGAGAGGAATTGGCCACTAGATGCACCCGCCAACCACCTAACCAACCGATACCCAATTTCAGGATAATAGCGGCAAGGGAGGAGAGAATTCCGATTAAACAGGCGACCAGTAAAGCATAACGACTATCGATCGCGCTACGTCCGAAGTGTTGGGATTTGAACCACTGACGGAGGTTTTGGTGACGGGCAAAAAGTCCCATAATCATCAGGGAGAATCAAGGCAATGGCGGATCGAGGATTTATTTCGGGTTCTGATTCCTCGTCATCGAAAATTTTGGGTCTGAAACCCCGTCGTTCTACGACGGCTTTACCGTTAAATACTAGCGCATTTACCAAATATATGCTAAAATGTGAGACATGGAAAAAGCCTACTCGTTTCGATTTTACCCCACACCCGAACAAGAGTCGCTATTGCGGCGCACTTTGGGCTGTGTAAGATTAGTTGACAATAAAGCTCTCCATCTCAGAACA
>SFAU01000051.1 GCA_007096045.1 Microcystis novacekii Mn_MB_F_20050700_S1
AAAACAAACGATAGAAACAATAATGGGAGGGACTTTCAGTTAATTATTTATTAGTAGTTGATAATCTTCAAAAATGTTGCTGTACAAGGATCGACTTAAGACTTTTGCAAGAGGTCTACTATAATTACCATTGCGTCTCTCAATAACAACGGGTTCGTGGGACTTCGTCACCGAATTAATCAAATCCTGTAACTCCTGTTGAGCTTCGTTAACCAAGATCACAAATCCTCCTAATCGTTTTCTACCGGCACCGGATGACACTTCTTATAATTTAGCACCGATTATCCAAAATTGACCCCAATCGCAACGCTCCCGGCGCGGATTAGCCAACATTCTTGCGTCATGCCAAAGGCCGAGTTTCAGCAGAATCTAGGCGCATTCCTCACTAGATAATCGTCCTTCAATGGGTTCATATTCGTCTTCCAAGAGCCAGAGTTGGGCTTCTTCATAATCTTGGAACGCCTTGACGAGACGGTACTGTTCAGCAGGATCAAAAACATAACACCCTCTCGCCTTATCGATCAACACTAGCAGGATATAGGGAGGCGACTGCATGGAATCCACCCAAACTTCTAGGAAGCGCCAATTATCCTTCACTAGGTCGGGTTCGAGGAATTGCGTGATATTGGTTGTTTGCATTAATCTTAACCTCGCCGTAGAATAAAGAAGACTTTAAACCATCTGGGCCAATTCGACAACCAATCGCTTCGGCAAAGAATAGCCCATAGCGCTCATAGTTTCGAACATTGCCCGTGTATTCACCCCTGTCCATGATAGCCTCAATAACTCGTAGCATTGTATCTTCATCTTTAAACACATGAATAGCTCGTCCTCGTAACAGTAATCTCCCTGATTGTGGAGGATTCGGTAGATGTTTAGAAATATGCTTAGCGTCAAGAAAAATCTCGCGATTAATTCCGCTCATAATGGTTAGACTTCGGCGTTTCTAATAATTGCTGGAATCGGCAGGACGTCTTCCGCTAAAGCCGCAATATAACCGGCAATCGCCTCTTTTATATTAATCAAGGCTTCTTCTTTCGTTTTTCCTTGACTAACACAGCCCTTGAGACTTGGACACTCCACGATCCAATAGCCGTCTTCGTCTCGATATACAATGACTGGCCTCATTTTCCCACTCGCTCTTTAAGAAGTGTTAATAATTACCCCTAATCATAGCAAGCAACTCAGCCAAATTTATTTACCGTTCCCACAACGTCATCTCTAGATTTAGCCCCGACGCTGGAGAGTGCTTGCACTAGCGGCACTGCTTTTTCGCAACCAAAGTAAATTACATATCTTAAATTGAGAGTAACTAAACTTGACAATCAGTTTAACAATGCGCTAGAGTAACTGAAACTTCTAAACTGTAACGCTGGCTGAAGGGGGCTATTAATTTCGACTGAATTTCTTTACTACTAAACCAGGAAAATATAATTATGACAAACTATCAAACAGAAATCCAAATCAAAGTCCCTTTGGATGTTGCTGAAACTTATTGGAATGCAACGGAAGAAGAACGCCAAAAAATAGAAGAAAAAATCGCTTTTTATCTTCAGTCTTCAACCCTATCTAGAAAAGAATCTCTGGACAAATTATATAAAACGATGGATACTATTGGACAAAAAGCGGAAGAGAGAGGATTAACCCCTGAAATTTTAGAATCTCTTTTAAATGAAGATGACTAGACGCTTTGTTATCGATACCAATATTATTATCAGTTCTGTTTTATCGCCCAAGAGTAAACCCAATACTGCTTTTAAAAAAGCGCAACAATTAGGAATCATCATCGTATCCCCTGCCACTTGGCAAGAACTGGAAAGCGTCTTATCGCGACTAAAATTTGGCCGCTATATTAGTCTCGAAGAACGTCAACAATTTTTATTAGACTTTTCTGAAACTGTGGAATTTATTTTAAATATGGAATTCAGAACGGATATTTGCCGAGATCCTAAGGATAATAAATATTTAGAATTAGCCGTTAATGGTCAAGCAGAATCGATCATTACAGGAGATCAAGATTTACTCATTTTACATCCTTTTCAATCTATCAATATTGTTACTGTTAATGATTTTTTACTTAGCGATTAGGGCGATTGTTTTTATTATGTACGGCTAAAGCCATTACTACTAATAAGAAGGTGATCGCCGGTTAGTTAAATGCTATGAGTATTCCTGAAAAAGAAATAGAAACAAATTATCAAAATCTATTGTCTAACTAATTCATAATTGATAACTTTAAGGGAGGATTAATCAATCATGTTAACAATTAATCTAGATCATGAATCAGAAAAATATTTAATTGAAATTTTATCACAAGAAAAAATAACTAGCCAAGAATTAGTAAAAAAACTTTTGCGTAACCATTGGATTACTCTAAAAAAATCGCCAACAATTCTAGAAAGAATGGGTGGTTATCCTGAACATTTATTAGACGAAAAAGAAGACTTGTCTGACAGAGATATTCGTAGGGAAAAAATTGCTAGATATTTGCGCCAAAAACATGAACAACATCAATAGTTATGACTGAATATTACCCCTTTATCCTTATTGATACAGGAATTATCGTCGCATTTTACAATAAAGGTGATCGTTATCATCAACAAGTTGTTAATTTTTTGCTAATTGTAGTAGTCAATTAATTACGACTGTTGGCTGTATAACTGAATGTATGTGGTTACTTGCACCAGATGTAAAAGTTCAAACAGAGTTTTTATCAGCCTTAGAAAAAGGAGTATTTATTGCTGAACATTTACTATCAGAAGATTATCAAAAAATCAAGCAATTAAATCAGATTTACCAAGACTTACCTGCTGATTTCACTGATTTATCGTTAATAGCGATTTCTGAAAGATTAAATATACCTGCTATTGCCACTTTAGATAAAGATTTTGATATTTATCGCCGTTATCGTAATCAATTTTTTATCAGAGTTTTTTATCCTCAGTAGTGCGATCACTCTTATTATGTATGGCTAAAGCCATTACTACCAACCAAAGGGCGATTGCCAGTTTTCAAGTTATTTGTATGCCGGAGAGTTTGTCATTTTCTCCTTTATTAAAATCCCTCAATCTCCTAACTATCTTCAGGACTAAATTGAGAAAGCATAATTATGACAAATTATCAAACAGAAATCAAAATTCCCTTAAACGTTGCCCAAAATTACTGGGATGCAACGGAAGAAGAACGCCAAAAAATGGAAGAAAAAATCGCTTTTTATCTTCAGTCTTCAACCCTATCTAGAAAAGAATCTCTGGACAAATTATATAAAACGATGGCTACTATTGGACAAAAAGCACAAGAGAGAGGATTAACCCCTGAAATTTTAGAATCTCTTTTAAATGAAGATGACTAGACGCTTTGTTATCGATATCAATGTTATTATCAGTTAATATCGAGAGTTTACGCCAACGTTTTCGAGAGTTGCTCAAGCTAGTGAAAAAGTGAGCCTGAGAGCAGTTATCTTAATGGTGAGGTAGCAAATTAGGTTATACTTCAATGTTAAGAAATGTAACCAAGTACAAAACCCTTACTGTTGCCTTGTCTAAACAGTTAACTTTATTTTTGTCCGACTACTGAAATTCTCAGCCAGCAATTGTAAGTAGGGAGGCACAATTATTTGTAGGATGGGTTAGCGCACTTCGTAACCCAAGCAGGCGTTGGGTTTCATGCTTCAACCCAACCTACGTTCATCTTATATTTAATTCCAGCCAGCAATTTATAAGCAGATCAATGTCATCTTGTCAAGTATTTGAACAATCAATTCAGATTAAAGCTAGTGCCACGACGGTGGAGCGTTGTATCACGGATTTAGAGTTAATGCGTCGTTGGTTGAATCCGGTGTTAGTTTGTGAACCTATCGGCGATTGGAAGACCGATATCGGTGGTAGAAGTCGTTTTTTGATTCAAATCCCCCTAATTCAGCCAACGCTAAAAAGTACGGTGATTGAGAGGGAACCTGGATTAATTGTCTGGCAATTTGAAGGCTTTTTTTGCGGGTGCGATCGCTGGGAATGTCAACCCAATGATCGCGGCACTTGTCTAATCAATCGTTTTGAGTTTGCCATTCCTAATCCGGTTGTGGGGTGGGGATTCCAGCAATTCGCCGCCAAATGGACTAAAAAGGATATGGAAGCGCAATTAAGACGCTTAAAACGAGTAGCCGAGGAAATTTATCTACTTTCAGCCGAAAGTTAAGCTGATGGGGTGGTAAACGGGGGGTGTTGGGGATGGGAGAATACCCTGATCCCCAACAGCTAAACCCCTGATCCCTAATCGATCGAGATCGACTGGGGACCGTTGCCGTTATCCTGATTATTGTCCTTAAAACTGACTAATCCCTGCTGTTCTAACCATTTTTTGAGGGGATCGTCCGAAAGTTTCAAGCGCAGTAATCCCGAGGCAAAACCACCGAAAAAAGCGATCGGTTGTTGAATCAGTTCTTTAACAACGGGTTGTAATTCATCGAGAAACATCTTATTCTATCTCCTGATCTTGTCACACCTATCAATGTTAAGTTAATTGAAGTGATTCTGTAAGACTAGCATGACTGAAACTTCCGACAAGGTGAAAAAATCTTTCCGGCTAACCCCGTTTATTTTCCTAGGAATACTGCTCATCTGGCTAGGAATTAGGTTAATTGCTCCCGATAGCGTCAGTTTATTCGCCGGTACTCGTCCCGATTATTTGGGAGTCAGGGAGGGTAAACTGGCCCCTTGTCCGGCCACTCCCAATTGTGTTAGTAGTCAGAGTCAGGATCAGGCGCATTCGATCGAACCCCTTAGTTATCAGGGTAGCGGCCAAGAAGCGATCGAGCAATTAGCTAAAATTATCGCTTCCCAACCGAGAACTAAAATTATTAACCAAGATAGTAACTATCTCTACGCCGAATTTAGCAGTCAATGGATGGGATTTGTCGATGATCTGGAATTTTCTCTTAATCCTAGCAAAAATGCGATCGATGTTCGCTCGGCCTCCCGCTTAGGAGAATCGGATTTAAATGTCAATCGAGAACGAGTGGAAACCCTGAGAAAACTATTTTCAGTGATCAGTAAACAGTAAACTGCCTTTGGGTGCATCTCACATTTGCAGAAATACCGACAATCAGCAATGATCAGTGACTCTTAAAATAATTACAAATGTATCAGCAGCTGCCTGTAAGCATCCCACCAAAAAGCTAATGCGCGGGGGGTTTGGGGGGTTCTACCCCCCAAAAGCTTGGATTGAGTGGTAAAATCAGAAACAACGCCCGATTTTAGCAGGGGGTTTCCCTTTAAAAATACCAACTTAGTAGATTTACAAAAATGAGATACACCCCTGCCATTTGATGATGCTCACTTAATACTCAAAACTTAAAACTCAAAACTGATAACTGAATAGTATAAACTTGAAAAATTATGTTTCGTCCCCAACCGATACCAGCAAAAGCAGGACAGGAATCCGTCTGGGATTATCCGCGTCCCCCGCGCCTAGAATTATCGCCTAAACACCTAAAAATTATCTTTAATGGCGTGATAATTGCCGATACTAAAAGCAGTTATCGAGTTCTAGAAACCAGTCATCCCCCAGTTTATTATCTACCACCCCAAGATATTAAAATGGAATACCTGCAAGCCACAGCAGAAAAGTCTTTTTGTGAGTGGAAAGGTCTAGCGGGATATTACAATCTCACCGTTGGGGATCAACAGGTAATTAACGCTGCTTGGTATTATCCGGAGCCAACACCAGAGTTTCAGGCAATTAAGAATTATTTGGCTTTTTATCCCGCCAAAATGACCGCTTGTTATGCCGACGGGGAATTAGTACAACCGCAACCGGGCAACTTTTACGGGGGATGGATAACCTCCGATGTGGTTGGTCCGTTTAAAGGCGTTCCCAATAGTTGGGGCTGGTAATCAGGTTAAGTCCTTTGAGCATTATGCTACTTGTCAGAGGGGGCAAAAGTCAAAAGGCAAAAGGTAACTACTGGCCAAAATTAATTAATTTTCTCCCATCTCCCCACACCCTACACCCCCTTAACTCCTAGTTTCTACTTTTGACGAGAAATTATGACTATATCCCAACCCGATCTAGAACCCACTTGGATGACGATTATTCGCCTCTTGCGCTGGGATAAACCCGCCGGTAGGTTAATTTTGATGATTCCCGCTTTATGGGCGGTATTTTTGGCGGCAGACGGGGTGCCACCGCTACCCTTGATCGGGGTGATCATTTTGGGAACTTTGGCCACTAGCGCCGCCGGCTGTGTGGTTAACGATCTTTGGGATCGGGATATCGATCCACAAGTCGATCGCACCCGTAACCGTCCTTTAGCGGCCAGAGCTTTATCGATCAAGGTTGGTTTGATTATTGCTCTGATTGCTTTCTTTTGCGCCGCAATTTTAGCTTTATATCTCAATTTCCTGAGTTTTTGCCTATGTTTAGCCGCCGTTCCTTTGATTATCTGCTATCCTCTCGCCAAGCGTTTTTTTCCCGTACCCCAATTGGTTCTTTCTCTCACTTGGGGTTTTGCGGTTTTAATCTGTTGGAGTGCCGTCACCAGGTCGTTAAATAGTAATACATTTATATTATGGGGAGCGGTGATTTTTTGGACATTGGCATTTGATACAATTTATGCTCTGTCCGATCGAGAGGATGATCTCAAGGCTGGTATTAACTCTAGTGCCATATTTTTCGGCAAATACGCCCCAGAAGCCGTGGGGGTCTTTTTTGCCCTGACAGTGGTTTTATTGGCTTGGGAGGGGCAAAAACTGCAATTATCAGCCTTTTTTTGGCTAGGGTTGGGTCTAGCGGCGATCGCTTGGTTGCGTCAATACCGGCTGTTACGTCAATCGGATTTACCTAAACCAGTTTATGGTCAAATGTTCGGTCAAAATGTTTGGGTCGGTTTTATTTTATTAGCGGCTATGATTGGGGGAAGTTTGTATTAAAACTCCCCCAAGAATGTCCCTAGAGTCAGTAACTAAGCTCTTCTAATTTAAATTGCTTGTTGAGAAGAGGCAAGGGGCAAGAGGCACTCATGCAACCCCCCCAACCCTAGTAGGGTTGATTCATGAATCAACCCTACCTTGAATCAACCCTACCTTGAATCAACCCTACCTTGAATCAACCCTACCTTGAATCAATCCTACTTACCGTAGCTGATGCGGGTTCACCAGTCATCACAGCTATCCGTCTTTGAAAATTTTTCTCCACAGCAATGCAGGTATTTAAGGGATCTAAAATGCCCTTTCTGATTTCCCTTTCCCAAGAATAATTTCTTTCTCGGTGTTTAAATCTTGATAATTGCTGGGTGAAACCAGTAACTACTTGATAAATGATTTTTAAATCGTAAAGAGAGTCAATGTGCGAAATTTTAACCGCTAAAACCCGAAATTGACGGGATATTTCTTGAGCTTGCTCTTGACTACAGCCGTGATCGTGATGATAATAATTAACTATTTCTGCCATATACTGAGCGTGTTTAGCGGCATTTTGAATGCTATGTTGAGCATTTTCCACGGGGGCAAGAAATCGATCTAATAATAGCTGTTGAGCGTAGGCATCGCGAAGGGAGGAATTAGAGATTATTTGTAATTCTGCCATTCTTTCTTCATGTTTACGGCGATTTTCGGCATAAATCTCCGTCAGAATAGTATCTAACAGCTTGGGAATCGGATAAAAGACATCAATCATAGGAAATTTTAGCTTAGTTTGTCTAGAGATAAGAAAATCTATTGATAGAATTACCCAAAATTATAGCAGTGATCTGAATAGTCAGGTACGATAAAATCAAGTAGTAAATTACCTAACCTTAACCAATGTCTAACTCGAAATCTGATAACGTTTGGGATCACAAACCCCGTTGGTGTCAACCTTGGTCGATTTTGTTGACAGGAATTACCCTAATTGCTGGGTGTTGGTTTTTAACTCAGCGTCTCTGGTTAACTCTACTCCTATCTATTCCCATACTCCTTTGGTGGTTTGTCTTCCTAATTCTTTATCCGCGGACGCTGCAGCAACAGTTAAACACAGAAAGAATCGGGGAAAGCATTGATTAAAACAGGAAGGACAGGACAGGGATTTTTATCCTGTAATTGACTACTTTCATCTCCGCGAAAAGTGTTCCAACGAAAAGGAGCTTTTTTTTCACTCGACATCCATAAAAGTCTTTTTGCTCGCGTCATCGCTACATATAGAAGTCGGTATTCTTCAGCTTTTTTAAGTTGTCCAGCTTCTAACCAAGCGCTTAAAGGTGGGGGAATAGTTGGTATGCTGTCGGGGTTTAAATAGCGTTGATGAACCGCTGCTCGAATTTGCGCTCGTGCCACTTCTGCGAGGGTAAAATCTCCTAAAAATTTCGCCCCATTGGGAACCCAAGGTTTGCCCGGGATAATATCTTCATGAAGAAAGGGAATAAAAACATAATCCCAGTCTAAACCCTTGGCTTTGTGCATAGTAATAATCGTCAGTTGTCCAGGACGAGTATAACAATCGTCGTTATCTTCTTCCACTCCTTCAAAGCGCTCAGAGGTGATAATTTCATTGAGAGTATTAATTGTATTTTTCAGAGAACTATTACCAGCAGTTTCCTGATAAATACGAGCGGTTAATTTTTGCAACGTGGCTAATTCTGACCCTGAATATTGGAGAGTCATAGCGAAAAAAGATAGGAGTTGATAATGGGGTAATTCTAATCTAGCTTTTAATAGACTGCAGCAATAACGACGGGCAATTTTTTCGTTAGATTTCAATTCAGGATCGAGGGGAGTGGGATAAAGAAATTGTTCGGGATAGGTAACTAAGGGATTTAAGTCTTGGGCAGTAATTAACCCCCTAAATTGTAGCACTTCTAAGGCCCCTTTGAGATAATCGGGAGAGTGGGGACGTTCGACAAAAGCTAATAGTTTCAGCATTTCGGCGGGAATTTGGGAAAAGCGATCAATCTCATTAGCTTCAAAAATTCTGATTTGATAACTTTTATAAAAATGGGCGAATTTTTGAGCAAAAAAGTGTCCTTGTCGGTTTTCTCTAACGAGAATAGCGGCATTATGTTGAGGGTTTTCTTGGAGTAATTTAACTAGCCGTTTTTCAATTAATTCTACTGTTTGATAAATGTCATCGGGTTGATAAATTTCTAATCCTTTTCCCTCCTTAACTGGATTAGGTTGGGGATCTTCTGCACTGACGGGAAGAATCGCTTGAACCCGAAAAGGAGCCTCGGTAACTTTATGATTATCTTTCCCCTGTTTCCAATCTCGATCGACCCATTGTAACACTAAATTAGCAGCTTCAATAATTTTAGTATTGCTGCGACCAGCTTGGTTCATAGTCGATAAATTGCCTTCGTTTTGACAACTTTCACAAAACCAATTAAAGTAAACAGGATCTGCGGGGGTAAAGGTAGAATTAATCGCTTGATTGGGATCGCCGACGCGAATTAAATTAGGTGTTTCCCTGTCATTATTTTTTGCTAAAATAGTAATTAGTTTTTCTTGGAGAGGACTAGAATCTTGTGCCTCATCTTCAAAGACTCCAAAGACAGATTTTTGCCATTGTCGGCGAATTTTTTCTTCCTCTAATACTCGCAAGGCTCCTAAAATCATGTCATCATAATCTATATAGTTTTTCTGACGCATCAAGATTTCATACTGTTGGTATAAACCACTAGCAATAGCGAGAATTTGATAATTATCGTCGGTATAGTGGCTTAATTCCCAGACTTGCTGCGGTGATAATCCCGAACTTTTTAGCTCATGAATGGCTGTATAAGCAAGACTAGGTAAAATTTCGGTTCTCAGCACCGATTGACGGCGTAATCTTTCGGTTTCCTCCCCATCAAATTCTACTCCTTCTAATAACTTTTGATAACGAATTGGGTCGGCAATTAGCCATTTTTCCACCGAGTTTCTAATAATTCTGTGGCTAGGAGTCGGAATAACTAAGGTAGAAGATTCGAGGTCTAATCCCGATAATTCCGGGTGACGACGGGCCAATTGTAGAGCCAGTCCGTGCAGAGTTTGGACGCTGAAACCTTGCGCTGAAAGTTGTAAATCTTGTAAGCGTTGTTTAATTTTAGCTTTAATACTAGCGGCAGCTGATCGCGTGTAGGTGACAATAATTAACTGTTTTTTAGCGTGCAGTTGCTCACGAGCAATAACCATGGCGGCAGCTACGGCCAAACTGTGGGATTTTCCCGCCCCCGGCACCGCAGAAATGGCCATTTTTCCCCCTTGCCAATCGGCTAATTCCTGTTGTCCCGCACGCAGTTGTTGCCGGAGATTTACCAGTAAATTTTCTCGATTAATTACTTTAGTTTCGCTCATCATTCTACATCAATTTTATTTTTAGTTTAATTGTATTACTAATTATAGTTTCTCCTTAAACCAATTGCTGTAAAAATTAGCTAGAGATAACTAGGATGGGGAGATGGTTTTTTTCAGTGAACAGGAAACAGTAAGCAGTAATCAGTGAAAAGACAGTAGCGAAGGGAGTTGGGAAGCAGTAATCAGTGAAAAGACAGTAGCGAAGGGAGTTGGGTTTCATGCTTCAACCCAACCTACGTTCTAATTATAGTTTCTCCTTAAACCAATTGCTGTAAAAATTAGCTAGAGATAACTAGGATGGGGAGATGGTTTTTTTCAGTGAACAGTAAGCAGTGAAAAGAAAGTAGCGAAGTTTTCCCCTAATGCTGTCCACTTAAAACTGTAATCTGATCAGTGATCACTGATCACTGATAACTGATCACTGATAACTGATCACTGATAACTGATCACTGATAACTGATATGTAGCCAATTTTGTTGTACTTCTACCCGAATTTTACCAGTTAAGGAGGAAGTGGTATCGCGATTAACACCAGTAATGAGATTAACCACTGACTCAACTTCGGCAAAATTAGGCGATGAAGGTAAATATTGAGCCAAAAATAAACGAATCACTCGTCTTTGTATCGCTAGAGGTAAAATTTGTAAAGGGGAGCGATCGAGTCTTTGTTGATCTAGATCAATAACCTGACAAAAAATATCCTGGGCAATACTATCTAAATAATCGCTTTCTGCTTCTAAAATTTCGGCAGTTTGGGCGAGATGTTTTTCAATTTGGGGATTTAAATTAGTTTGCAGGTAGGGTAATAATTCCCGACGAATACGATTGCGAGCATAGCGTAAATTCTCATTAGCTTGATCGTACCAGATCGGTAATTCTCGACTTTGACAAAAAGCGAAAGTTTCCCCGCGAGTAACATTTAAGAGGGGACGGACTAAGAAAATATCCGGGGTTAAACTTGTCAACCAAGTTAAGGTAGAAAGTCCATCACTACCCGCTCCGCGCGTGAGATTATAAAGGAAAGTTTCCGCTCGATCGCTCCTTGTGTGTGCCGTGAGAAGATAATTAAAACCCTGTTTTTGGGCGATTGTTTGTAAAGCTTGATAACGCCATTGTCGTGCTTTGGCTTCCGTTTCCGCCATGGGGGGTGCGGTGGCAATATAAACGGGTAATTGCCAAATTTCGGCGATTTTCCGCACATGAGCCACTAATCCTCGGTCGTAGGACCAACGGTGATCACAATGAGCGATCGCTAGTTGCCAACCCCAACGAGAGCGCAAATCCAGCAATAATTGACCTAAACAGAGGGAATCCTGACCTCCCGACAATGCCACTAACAGAGACGCATTTTTAGGTAGTAATTGTCCCTTTTTCACCGTGGTTTCTAGACGAGTATGGAGAGGTGTCCAAAAATTAGCCAAAATCTTTAGATTTATTTACTTGACAAGGGTGTGGGAAGTATTTTCAGTAAACAGTGAACAGTAATCAGTGATCAGTAAACAGTGATCAGTAAACAGTGATCAGTAAACACTAAAAAGACAGTAGGAAACTGCTATTTAATACTGCTCACTTAATACATAATACTCACTTAAAACTCAAATCTGATAACTGATAACTGATAACTGATAACTGATAACTGATAACTAATAACTGATAACTGATTTAACCTTGCCAATTAACCCAATCTTGGGGTTTTAGGAAGACATCATAGAGTTTTGCTTCTGGGGTGTTTGGTGCAGGTTGATAACAGTATTCCCAACGGACTAAAGGAGGTAAAGACATCAAAATTGATTCGGTACGACCGTTAGTTTGCAACCCAAAAATTGTGCCACGATCATAAACTAAATTAAATTCTACATAACGACCGCGACGATAGAGTTGAAACTGACGTTCTCTGTCACCGTATTCCGTCGAGTGCCGTTTCTGGACAATGGGAACGTAAGCGGGTAGAAAAGCCCGGCCACAGTCATTAATGAAACTAAAAATTTCTTCCCAGTTGCGCGGTTGTTGGGGAGATAATTTTTCTGAATAGATAGCGGCATCACTTTCGGCAAGGGGACCCCGATAGAGAGGGTCTAAACCGTCTTGGTAATCAAAGAAAATCCCGCCGATACCTCTGGCTTCCTGACGATGATTGAGATAAAAATATTCATCACACCAGCGTTTAAAAACGGGATAATATTCGGGATGATGTTGGTCGCAAACCTGTTTAAAAGTGCGGTGAAAATGACTAGCATCTTCTTCAAAAGCATAGTAGGGAGTTAAATCGGCACCACCGCCAAACCACCAAACTGGACCTGCTTCAAAATAGCGATAATTGAGGTGAACCGTGGGAATATAAGGATTGCGAGGATGTAAGACCATCGAGGTTCCCGTGGCGTAAAATTGATGACCGGCAGCCTCGGGCCGTTGTTTGGCAATGCTAGGAGGTAATTCTTTCCCCCAAACTTCCGAAAAATTCACCCCTGCTTGTTCAAAAATTGCCCCTTCCCGCAAAACTCGCGAACGTCCGCCGCCACCTTCGGGCCGTTGCCAACTATCTTCGATAAATTTTGCTTGTCCATCCACTTCTTCTAATCCCCGACAAATTTCATCCTGTAGGGATTTCATCAATTCACTGACGCGGCTACGGCTGTCACTGGCGGGCAAATTGGCAAGGGTGGGGGTTGTGGTGAATGCAGTCATACTCAAGGATCAAAATTGATAACTCAGTGATTATATTACTACTGGGTGATGAAACGGACGCTCTTCCGCTCTTCGATACTTAACTTAACATTTAGACCGGTTAGGTGTTGGGTGATGGGGGTTGGGAGTTGGGGTTTTAGGGTTTTAGTTGAATTCCCCCATTTCCCCATTTCCCCATTTCCCCATTTCCCTAATCCCTAAATCAATGTTAATTTCCAAGTCTCAACTGGGCATATTAGAATCAGTCCCGCTCTGGGGACAATAGCACAGATACCCAACTTCTACCACCATGTCCTCCCGTCGAATCATCATCGGTGACGTTCACGGTCAATACGATGCTCTTTTGCCGCTAATGGAAGCAATCGCGCCTCAAGAAAAGGAACCGGTTTATTTCTTGGGCGATTTAATTGATCGTGGTCCCAATAGCGCCGAAGTAGTCGAATTTGTTCGTCAACACCGCTATCGTTGTCTATTGGGCAATCATGAACAGATGCTGCTAGAAGTGTTGGGCAGCCAAAAACTGATGGGGGAAATGTTGCCGGCTTGGCTTTATAGTGGCGGTTATGCCACTCTCGTGAGCTATAACCACAAAATACCGCAAGATCACATTGATTGGCTGAAAAAATTGCCTCTTTACCTCGATTTAGGCGATATTTGGCTGGTTCATGCTGGGGTTCATCCCGATTTGCCCCTCGAAGAACAAGATGCTACTCATTTTTGTTGGATCCGCGATGAATTCCACAGTATGCCAGAACCTTTTTTTAGCGATAAATTAATTATCACTGGCCACACGATTACTTTTACTTTTCCGGGGGTAAGTCCGGGGCAATTAGTCGCTGGTGCTGGTTGGTTAGATATCGACACAGGAGCTTATCATCCCTATAGTAATTGGTTAACCGGATTAGATATCACTAATCGTTTGGTTTATCAGGTCAATACCGAAGATAAAACCTTGCGAAAATTCGATTTAGAAGATATAACCACTTCAATTAATCCCGACGAAGTCTATACTAAAAGAGTGCAGCCCACCCTTTAAAAATAACTGTTATTAACAAAAATATAATTCTCGGACGGGGAGTGATGCCAAATCCATGCAGATAGCTCAGATATTAATCCCTGGGTTGAATAACAGGAACCAGCAGCTTAGGCTATTGGGATTCTTTGATCGTAGGTTCTCAAGAGCGGTAAATTGAATAAAGAATTGTCCAGCTTTCTTTCACCCATGACTCTCCCCTCGGATTTTCCCCTAGAACCACCCGCTACCAATAAAGACCCCCATCGTGATTATCGCGGACTCGATCGCAGTAAACTCACCCCCATGTACCAGCATTATGTGGAGGTAAAAGAAACCTATCCCAATGCCCTTTTACTCTATCGTGTGGGCGATTTTTTCGAGTGTTTCTTTCAGGATGCGGTGATTATCTCCAGAGAATTAGAATTAGTTCTCACCAGCAAGGAAGGGGGTAAAGGTATTGGGAGAGTCGCCATGACCGGGGTTCCCCACCACGCCCTAGAGCGCTATAGTCGTTTATTGGTGGAAAAAGGCTATGCGGTGGCGATTTGTGACCAAGTAGAGGATTCAACGGAAGCAGCCGCCGAAAAACGGCTAGTAGAACGCGCTATCACCAAACTGCTCACCCCCGGAACCCTCACCGATGAGGGAATGTTAAACGCAAAAAAGAATAATTTTCTGGCCGCAGTGGTGATCACCGGAGAAAATTGGGGATTAGCCTATGCAGACATCTCCACCGGAGAATTCTACACCACCCAAGCCAGCGATTTAACGGCTTTAAGCCTAGAATTAACCCGTTTACAGCCCTCAGAAATCCTTTTTCCCATCAATGCCCCCGATTTAAACCGTATTTTGCGCCCCGGGGAAAAATCCGACCATCTCCCCCCCTGTTTACCCGATAGTTTTTGTTATTCTCTCCGTCCCCAAACTATCTTTACTCTCACAGAAGCGAAAAATCGTCTCCTAATCACCTATAAAATGCGTTCCCTAGAGGGGATGGGCTGCGAACATTTACCCCTTGCTATTCGCGCCGCCGGAGGCCTATTAGAATACATTGAAGATACCCAAAAAGCCAATCAAGTCCCCCTACAACCTTTAAAAACCTACTCTATCTCGGAATTTTTGATTTTAGATGGGCAAACCCGTCGTAACCTTGAAATTACCCAAACGGTGCGCGATGGTAGCTTCTATGGTTCTCTATTATGGGCGATCGATCGCACTTGTACGGCCATGGGTAGTCGCGCTTTACGTCGTTGGTTACTGCAACCTCTCTTAGATTCTCGCGGTATTCGCGCCCGTCAGGATACTATCGAAGAGTTAAAGGATAATCCCTCCTTACGCCAAGATATTCGGCAAAAATTAAGGGAAATCTACGATATAGAACGTTTAAGCGGCCGTGTCGGTGCAGGAACGGCTAATGCGCGCGATTTACTTTCCCTAGCGGCATCTTTAGTCAAGTTAGCCGATTTAGCGGCTTTGGTTGCTTCGGGAAATTCGCCCTATTTGAAAGCTTTACAGCAAATTCCCGCCGATTTAGAAAAATTAGGCCAGCAGGTGATAGCGCATCTGGTGGAATCTCCTCCGCTGCATCTCAAGGAAGGGGGGGTGATTCGCGAGGGAATTGATGCTCAATTGGATGCTCTGCGGCGCGACTATCAGGAAGTAATCGATTGGTTTAAAAATCTGGAGACGACAGAAAAAGAAAGAACGGGTATTAGTAATCTTAAGGTTAATTATAACAAAACTTTCGGTTATTATATCAGTTTACCCCGCAGTAAAGCCGATTTCGCCCCAAAAGAATATGTGCGTAAGCAAACTTTAGTCAATGAGGAACGTTATATCACCACCGAGTTAAAGGAGAAAGAAAATATAATTCTGACGGCAGTAGATGAATTAAATAAATTAGAATACGAGATTTTTAGCGATTTACGCCGTCAAGTGGCCGAATTTTCCCCAGAAATTCGGGAAGTGGCCACAAAGGTCGCCGCTTTGGATGTGTTGGCAGCATTGGCAGAAATCGCCGTTTATCAGGGATATTGTCGCCCAGAAATCGCCGATGGTCGTCTTATCGATATTAAAGATGGTCGTCATCCCGTGGTGGAACAATCCCTTGGGGCCGGCTTTTTTGTGCCGAATTCGATTAATTTGGGCAATCAGGAGGGTTTAGAATACCCCGACTTGATTATTCTCACCGGTCCCAATGCTAGTGGCAAAAGTTGTTATCTGCGACAGGTGGGATTAATTCAATTGTTGGCCCAAACCGGCAGTTTTGTCCCGGCAAAGTCGGCCAAAATCTCCATCTGCGATCGCATTTTCACCCGGGTGGGGGCTGTGGATGACCTCGCTACTGGCCAATCCACCTTTATGGTGGAAATGAACGAAACTGCCAATATTCTCAATCACGCCACAGATAGATCATTAGTATTATTAGACGAAATTGGCCGGGGGACAGCCACTTTTGACGGTTTATCCATAGCTTGGTCTGTGGCGGAGTATTTAGCCACGGTACTGCAATCGCGGACGATTTTCGCCACCCACTACCACGAACTGAATGAATTAGCCTCAATCTTAGAGAATGTGGCCAATTATCAGGTGACAGTCAAGGAATTACCCCATGAGATAGTATTTTTGCACCAAGTACGACCGGGAGGCGCGGATAAATCCTACGGTATCGAAGCGGGGAGATTAGCCGGTTTACCAGCTTCTGTGATCGATCGTGCCATGCAGGTGATGGGTCAAATCGAAAAACATAGTAAAATTGCGATCGGTTTGCGTCAAGGAATCAAGAAAATTAAACCAGTTAAGTCGGATAATTCCCCCTCTCTCCAGCAGTTAGATATTTTTGATGACAGTAAGTAGTCGTGCAAAGCTCAAATTTGTCTCCTTTTTGGTTCACAAAAAGGCTGCATTTCACATTTGCAGAAACACCGACAATCAGCAATTATCAGTGACTCTTAAATTGGTACAAATGTATGAACAACCGCGTGTAAGCATCCCACCGAAAAACTAATGCGCGGGGGGTTTGGGGGCGGCGCCACGCCCCCAACGGGGGGTTTGGGGGGTAGAACCCCCCAAAGACTTGGATTGAGGGAAAAAATCGAAAGTAACGCCCAATTTTAGCAGAGAGTTTTCCCTTTAACAATCCCAACTTAACAATCCCAACTTAGTAGATTGACAAAAGGCTTCCTTTTACGAGACTATTAAAACTGTAAAAACTTTTTAATTGCAGTTAGATATTTTTGATGACCGTAAGTAGTCGTGCAAAGCTCAAATTTGTATCCTTTGTGTCTCTGTGGTTCACAAAAAGGCTGCATTTCACATTTGCAGAAACACCGACAATCAACAATTATCAGTGACCCTTAAACTGGGACAAATATATCAACAATCGCGTGTAAGCATCCCACCGAAAAACTAATGCGCTCCGGGGATTGAGGGAAAAAATCGAAAGTAACGCCCGATTTTAGCAGAGAGTTTACCCTTTAAAAATCTTCCTTTTTCAACAATATTAAAACTGTAAAAACTTTTTAATTTGTGTCCAAAGATTGCCAAAAGACTCTTTCATTTCCTCCTTAATTTTCCAGCGTTTAAATGCTTCTTCGTAGGCAATTCCTTGATTTTGGAAAGTTTTCCAAGCAGAGAGAGAAAGAGGTAAACCCATCAACAAAAAGATATAAATTGCCCAAGAAATTGTTCCCGCACTAATTAAATTAATCGTAAGAAAAAAGCTATTAATAATCAGATAGCGAACGGTTTTATTTTTTAGCTCCTCGCGACGAAAGCGATCGAATTCTTGCCGCTTATAACTGACCATTTTTGACTCTTGCCAGTCCTTTTCCGCCGTTTCTAAGTCTTTAACTTCAATAGCTAAATCGTCGGCAATTTCTAACAACTGTTGACGGGTAATTTCTCCCTTATCCCCTTGGCGGGAGATAGCCAAATAGAGAATTTCCTGCACATCCTCTTGACTGTAGGATTGGGGAGGGAAAAAATCGGGGTTTGGCATAGCAATAGAGAAAGAAATAGGTTCCTTCTCTATTATGGGCGATCGATTTAGCGATTGACAGTTAGACGAGACAGGGAGTTTTTAGCTGATTCATCCATGCTTCTAAATCCTGCAAAGAGCGATCGGCATATTGACCGTAACGTTCCCGTTTATTGCGAATTTTTCTGGTAAAATTCGGCAAAATGCCAAAATTTGGCGGCATTGGTTGAAAATGTTTCGGTTCGGCACTGCTAATAAACTCAAATAATGACCCCATCATCGTTGTGGTCGGCAATGTCACCGTTTCTAATCCTAAAGCTAAACGAGCGGCATTAGTTCCCGCTAACCATCCCCCAGCAGCCGCAGCCGTATAGCCTTCCGTCCCGATTAACTGTCCTGCCGCTAATAGCGTCGGTCGCGATTTAAACTGGAGACTGGAGGATAATAACTGGGGAGAATTAATAAAGGTGTTTTTGTGCATCACCCCCATGCGGACAAATTCGGCCTTTTCTAACCCCGGAATCAGACGGAAAACTCGTGTTTGTTCACCCCATTTTAAATTAGTTTGAAATCCCACCATATTCCATAATTGCCCCGCTTTATCTTCCATTCGCAACTGTATAACTGCGTAGGGACGTTGATCCGGATATCTCGCATCCGCCAATCCCACCGGTTTCAGGGGACCAAAACGCATGGTATCTTCTCCCCGACAGGCTAATTCTTCGATTGGTAGGCAAGCCTCGAAAAATTTGGCATTTTCTCGCTCAAAATCCTTTAATTCTGCCTGTTCTGCCTGTTTTAGTTCTTGCCAGAAATGCAGGTATTGTTCCCGATCCATGGGACAATTGAGATAGGCGGCATCACCTTTATCGTAACGAGAGGCCAGAAAAGCGATCGATTGATCGATCGATTCCCCCAAAATAATCGGACTAGCGGCATCAAAAAAGCTCAGATAGTCCAGACCGGTGAAATTTTGCAGAGCTGCGGCTAAAGCAGCACTGGTTAACGGTCCAGTGGTTAAAACGACAATACCATCCCGAGGAATTTCAGTGATCTCCTGACGTTTTAAGGTGATTAGAGGGTGGTTAGCGAGTATTTCCGTCAAATTTCGACTAAAGACCCCTCGATCGACCGCTAAAGCCCCTCCTGCGGGGACACTGTGCTGATCGGCCTGGGCAATAACTACGGAATTTAAGCGTCGTAATTCTTCATGGAGTAACCCAGTGGCGCGATCCACCGCCATGGCACCAAAGGAGTTACTACAGACTAATTCGGCTAAAAATTGGCTATGGTGGGCGGGACTAGAGCGAATTGGGCGCATTTCGTGCAGGATCACGGGAATACCCGCTTGGGCTATCTGCCACGCCGCCTCAGTCCCCGCTAATCCTCCACCAATTACATGAATAGGGCGATCGATCATAGTTGGGAGAAAATGGGTAGAGTTATGATTATTTTAAAATGAGCAATTGTTAGGTTTGTTGGGCCACCTAGAGGGCCGACCCTAAAAACCTCAGTTCGATGGTGATCATCGGTCGTCAGTGAAGAAAACCTTTATAGACAAAACTTTCATGCAGAAACCTCAAGTTATTTTTCTCGATGCTGTGGGTACTCTTTTTGGGTTGAAAGGCAGTGTCGGAGCAATTTATAGTCAAATAGCAGCGGATTTTGGGGTAGAGGTGGCGGACGAGAGTCTAGAACAGTCTTTCTCCGCTATTTTCCCCACTTCTTCCCCCCTAGCTTTTCCTGACGTTGAACCAGCACAAATTCCTGAGTTAGAGTATTGCTGGTGGCGATCGCTGACTGGAGCAGTTTTTAATAATTTGGGTTATCTGGAACGATTTCCCGATTTTGAGGCTTTTTTCAGCGAACTTTATCGTCATTTTGCCACGGCCGAGCCTTGGGTTCTGTACGGGGATGTAATTCCTACTTTAAGACTCTGGCAGATTCAGGGGATCGAGTTGGGCATTATTTCTAATTTTGATAGTCGTATCTACCGAGTTTTGGCAGAATTAGGCTTAGAGTATTTTTTTCGATCGATCACGATTTCTTCCCAGGCGGGGGTCGCTAAACCCGATCCGGAAATTTTTCAAATCGCCCTGCAAAAACATGATTGTTCCCCCGCACAGGCTTGGCATATTGGCGATAGTAAAAAAGAGGACTACCAAGGGGCAAAATCCTTGGGCATAGAGGCATTTTTAATGAAAAGATCAATAGGGTTGGCTGAATAAATCTAAAAACCTTGTTGGATAAGCTCTTTGGCTCTTATGGGTAAAATCCTACACCCCACACCCCCACGAATAAATAGGTCAAGAGGGAAAAAGTCTTTCAGTGGGGATAGGGGATGGGGAGGGAACACAGACCCTACCAGCTAATACCTAACCCTCGAACCAGTTTAATCCCCATCGGGATTTTAGACCGATTGCTGCGATGGGGTGGAAGTCGCTTCTGACCGATCTGCGTTAGGCTCCGCCCCTTTGGGGGCGGCCACTTTTACCAAAGCATGACGCAAAACCTGTTCTCCGAGAGTGTATCCTCGCACTAACTGCTCGATCACCGCACCTTCGGGATGCTCATCGCTGTACTCCCGCATCATCGCTTCGTGGTAGGTGGGGTCAAAGGGTTGACCTTCCGGACGCATGGGGGAAACGCCTAAACGCTTGAGACTGTCCACTAAGGTTTTATAGACCCCCTGGTAGCTCTTGTGAATACCCATCTCGCCATCATTAGCTGGTTTAATTTGAGTACGGGCGCGCTCAAAATTATCCACCACGCCAAGAATTTCCACCAGGGTTTTGCCCTTGATTTTTGTTTCCAGTTCCTCTTTTTCTTTGCTCGTGCGTTTGCGAAAATTGTCGAACTCGGCCGCTAGACTGATATAGCGTTTCTTATAGGCATCAACCTGTTGGGTTTGCTCTTCTAACTGCTGTTTGAGAGTGTCGATTTCCTCTTGTAGAGCATCCATGGTCATTCCGCCTAGAAGAGAAAATCCCTCGCTAGAGGCGGCTTGGTCTGTCACAGTTTTGACTTCATCGGTGACACTGGCTTCTGATTCAGTTGCAAGGGATTCAGGGGAATTAGGAAGAGATTCTTGGTTTTCGTCGAAAATTGCTGAGGTATTTGGTTCTGCACTCATAGTATACAATTTTATTGGGTAATTTGGCAATATATGACCATTTACTGCTAATTTTGGTCTTTAAGTACCAGCTAGTAATCAAGGTTTAACCCCTAATGTAACATTTTGTGGACAAGATCCGTAACTAGATGAGGCTAAGAGACATTGAAACTGAGTATTGTTGAGTTAGCTAAAAAAGCAGCTAAACCTTACTCTTAGGCAGTTCTGGCGTTCCAGCCTTCCCCGATCAACCTAGACCAATTCAGCTGCGCGGACAGCTGACAAGCGACCCCGATAGATAATCAGTGATCTAAAAAAATTTTTGCTAGAATGCAATTTTACCAGTAGAATTGGGAACAGTTAAGGGTAGTGGAGAGGTTAAGAATCTTCTATGACATTTTCTTCCAAGAAAACCCGTGCCGTTGCCCTACGCAATTACTTTTCCCCCTTTGGTAACAAGTTGGTGCAGTCGGGCTATATCGGTGCCGAGCAAATGCAACAAGCCCTAGTGGAAACACGAAAATCGGGACGATCGCTAGTAGAAATACTACAACAACTAACCGGGCGCCCCTTGCCCCCAGATTTACGGCGACAGTATAAGAAAAACCAGTTATTTGAATTAAAAATTCTCTACGGGGTCGAATCGATCGACCCCGAGTTAACCGATGTGGATGGACTGGAAATGGCCTGGTTGATCGATTCTTTGATTCCGATCGATCTTTGTCGTCGCTATCGTCTCATCCCCCTGCGAAAGATCGAAGGAGAGCCAGCTGCGATTTTGATAGCCATGGTCGATCCCGACAACCTCGAGGCTACCGACGATATCAATCGTATCCTCCGCCCCAGGGAGTTAGGTTTACAGCGTTTGGTGATTACCAGCGAAGATTATGAAAGATTACTGGAAAAATTCCACTGGGCCCAATCGGAGCTAGAACAGGAAAAAGCCCGACTCCAAAAAGAAAAAGAACTGGCAAAACTCTCGGATCTCACTGGTATTGTCAGCAATATTGAGGTGGCCTCTGGTGCTGCTAACGATGAAGTGGCCGATGATCTCGGAGAAGGGGAAGCTAATCAAGCTCCCGTCATCAACCTCGTCAATAAAATTATAGCTAAAGCCCTACAGGAAGGGACTTCCGATATTCACATCGAACCCCAAGAAGAATTCCTGAAAATTCGCTTTCGCAAAGATGGAGTTCTTCATCAAGCTTTTGATCCACTGCCGAAAAGAATTACCCCGGCGGTCACTGCCCGTCTTAAAATCATGGCCGATCTCGATATCGCCGAACGTCGTCTTCCCCAAGATGGTAAAATTCGGCGGATGTATCAAGGGCGGAAAGTGGATTTTCGCGTTAATACCCTGCCCAGTCGCTACGGGGAAAAAGTCTGTTTACGGATTCTCGATAACTCCTCTACCCAGTTGGGTTTAGATAAACTGATCACCGATCAAAAGACCCTGCAAATCGTCCGAGACTTGGCCAGTCACCCTTTTGGTCTGTTGCTGGTGACAGGCCCCACTGGTTCGGGGAAATCCACCACTTTATACTCGGTGTTAGCCGAAAGAAATCACCCTGGAGTTAATATTAGTACCGCCGAAGACCCGATCGAATATTCTCTACCAGGCATCACCCAGGTGCAGGTAATTCGGGAAAAAGGCCTGGATTTCGCCTCGATTCTGCGGGCATTCATGCGACAAGATCCGGATGTGATTCTGGTGGGAGAAACTAGGGACAAGGAAACGGCTAAAACAGCGATCGAGGCCGCCCTAACTGGTCACTTGGTCCTCACTACCCTACACACCAACGATGCCGCTGGTGCGATCGCTCGTCTCGATAAGATGGGGGTTGAACCGTTTATGATTTCTGGTTCTCTCTTGGGAGTCTTGGCCCAGCGTCTCGTGCGGCGCGTCTGTGGCCAATGTCGAGTCGCCTATAACCCCAGCCAAGGGGAATTAGCCCGTTTCGGTCTTTCCGCCGCCAATGAACGGGAAGTGACCTTTTATAAGGCTAATACCCTGACCATAGAGGAAATTCAACAGGCGCGAAAACAGGGCAATCTCTGCGTTAAATGTGGCGGCAGCGGTTATAAAGGTCGCATCGGTGTCTATGAGATAATGCAGAATAGTGAACGACTACAGCAGCTAATTTACCAAGGGGCAACAACCGATCGCCTTAAGGAGGCGGCTGTCGATGAAGGCATGGTGACACTCCTAGCCTATAGTTTAAATCTGGTGCGCGAGGGTTACACCACCCTCGAAGAAGTGGAACGGGTGACATTTACCGATTCTGGTCTGGAAGCGGAACTAAAAGCCAAACGGAAAAGCGGTTTAATCTGTCGTGGTTGTCGCGCCGAACTACAACCAGAATGGCTCGATTGTCCCTATTGTATGACACCGCGATTTAGTGATTAAGACAGTTTTTCAGTTATCAGATTTGAGTTTTAAGTAAGGAGTATTAAGTGAGTAGTCTTAAATAGCACTTTCCCAATGTCTTTTCACTGGTTGCTGTTCACTGATTTTACCTTATAGATAGGGTTTAACTTATGGAATTAATGATCGAAGATTTAATGCAACAATTGGTCGACATGGGCGGTTCTGATATGCACATTCAGTCTGGCGCGCCGGTCTATTTTCGCATTAGTGGCAAACTCGCCCCGATTAGTGAAGAATCTTTAACCCCGCAAGATTGTCAGAAATTGATTTTTAGTATGCTCAATAATACTCAAAGAAAAGAGTTAGAGCAGAATTGGGAATTAGACTGTTCATACGGGGTGAAAGGATTAGCAAGATTTAGGGTCAATGTTTATAAAGAAAGGGGGGCTTATGCAGCTTGTTTACGGGCTTTGTCCTCTAAAATTCCTAACTTTGAACAATTAAATTTACCGGAAGTAGTCCGGGAATTATCGGAAAGACCGAGGGGATTAATTCTCGTGACCGGCCAAACAGGTTCAGGTAAAACTACCACTTTAGCGGCAATTTTAGACTTAATTAATCGGACTAGATCTGAGCATATTTTAACTGTAGAAGACCCAATTGAGTACGTTTTTTCTAATATGAAAAGCCTGTTTCACCAACGTCAAAAAGGAGAAGATACCAAGAGTTTTGCCAACGCATTAAGATCAGCTTTACGGGAAGATCCTGATATTATCCTTGTGGGAGAAATGCGGGATTTAGAAACGATTAGTTTGGCAATCACGGCAGCGGAAACTGGTCACTTAGTCTTTGGAACCCTGCACACCAACTCAGCAGCGGGAACAGTGGATCGGATCATTGACGTTTTCCCCCCTAACCAACAGGCACAAATTCGCGCCATGTTATCCAATTCTCTACTAGCAGTTTTTAGTCAAAACCTAGTCAAGAAAAAAAATCCTAAACCCGGGGAATTTGGTCGGGCAATGGTACAGGAAATCATGGTGGTAACTCCAGCGATCGCCAACCTAATTCGCGAAGGAAAAGCCCCCCAAGTCTATTCAGCAATTCAAACGGGAATGAAGTTAGGAATGCAAACCATGGAACAGGGATTAGCTAATTTAGTTGTTAGGGGTGTTGTCTCTTTGGAAGAGGCCATTTCTAAAAGCGGTAAACCCGATGAGTTACAACGTCTTATCGCCGGGGCCAGTGCTAACGCTAAAGCCCGGATTTAATCCTAAATCCTGTTTAAAAGGTATAGGAGAGTGGGAAGTTTTTTCAGTAAACAGTAAACAGTGAACTGATAACTGATAACTGATAACTGATAACTGATAACTGATAACTGATAACTGATAACTGATAACTGATTTGTCCTATGCCTACTTTTGTCGCACAAGTTAAAAGCAGCTCGGGAAAAGTTTTCCAAGAAAAGGTTGAAGCCATGTCTCCCGATCAAGCCCGGATGATGCTGAAGGCGAAATATGCCGCCGTCGGTAAAGTCAAAAAAGCGCAAAGAGAGATCGATCTTTCCGGTTTAAAGTTGATGTTTACCAGCATTTCCATCAAAGATAAAGCGGTTTTTTCCCGTCAATTTTCGGTGATGATTAATGCTGGTGTGGCGATTGTGAGATGTTTGGGAGTTTTGGGGGATCAATGCGGTAACCTCAAGATGAAAAAAGCCCTACAAGCGATTAATGCTGAGGTACAGCAAGGGAGTCCGTTATCGGAAGCGATGGCCAAACATCCCGAATGTTTTGATGAACTTTATGTCAGTATGGTCGAAGCTGGTGAGACGGGGGGGGTACTCGATGAAGTGCTCAACCGTCTCTCGAAACTTTTGGAAGACATGGCCCGCTTGAAAAACCAGATTAAATCAGCGATGACTTATCCAGTAGCGGTAGGAATTTTGGCGGTAATTGTGTTTTTCGGGATGACGATCTTTTTAATTCCCGTGTTTGCGAAAATTTTCACCGATTTAAAGGTGGAACTACCGGCTTTAACGCAATTTATGCTCTTTTTAAGTGGTGTGATGCGTAGTTGGTTAATTTTAATTCCGATCCTCACCATTGCTGCCACGGTTTTTTTACTGCGTCGCTATTACAAAACCCCGATGGGTCGTCTGCAAATTGACCACTTTTTCCTTAAAATGCCTCTTTTTGGTGATTTGAATGAAAAGTCTGCTGTGGCTAGATTTTGCCGGGTTTTTGGGACTCTGACGCGTTCTGGTGTCCCGATTTTGAGTTCCCTCGATATCGTTGGTAATACGGTGGGTAATCAGGTAATTGCCAATGCGATCTCCGGTGCCAAGGCGGAAATTCAGCAGGGGGGAATGATGAGTTTAGCCCTACAAAAAGCCAATGTTTTCCCAGCTTTGGCAATTCAAATGATTAGTATTGGTGAGGAAACGGGAGAATTAGATGCCATGATGATGAAAGTGGCGGATTTCTACGAAGATGAGGTGGAACAGGCCATTAAAGCTTTAACCAGTATCATTGAACCCTTGATGATGGTTGGTGTTGCGGGGATGGTGGGAATTATTCTTCTGTCTATGTACCTGCCTATGTTTAAAATCTTCGATGCGTTGGGATAAGTTGATCAGTGATCAGTGAGCGGTTATCAGTGACTATTGCCAGTAGCTTGAAATCAGCCAGATTTTAATTTTCATCTCCTTTTACTTGATTAGGTGAATCTGTGTCTTACGAAACTTTATTAGCGGAATACAGCTGTCGTGAGGGGGCGATCAAATTATTGCGACAATATCGCCCCTATTTAGAGTTAATTCCTAGTCTGCGTCGTCCTGAAGATAGTTTAATTACTATTCCCTTGCCCTTGGTCAGAATTCGTCCATCTTCTGCCCTGGAATCTAGAAAGACGGTACAATTAGCCTGTGATTTGGCGATTCTGATGTGTGATCCGGAATGGAAAATTAAATTAGGTTCAGAAATCCTGATTTTTATCCATCGTCCGGGGGAAGATTTCTCTGATTTGTTGAAACGCTGGCGCGAAACCCAAATATGTTTAGATAAAGAATATGAATGGTTAATGCCCCCCAGAGAACAACATATGTTTAGTGAAGGTGCAGAAAAAATTCATCCTTTATTTGTGGTTTTTGATCAAACGGCCGAGAGAATAAAAAAGGGTTTAAGAGGGGCTTTTTTACCCATGGTTGTTCAAAATTATCGGCCAGCTTTGATTGATGATTCCTTAGAATTAGTCGATCAAGATTAGCTGACTCTCTGGGGTTAGTATAAAGGGAACAGTTGACGATGGTTAAGCCCCTAAAATCAAGCGCTGACGATGAAAATTCAGCAGCGAAATTTCTTGGCCAGAAACCCTTTCTAACATCTCGACGATATGATCGGGCTGTAGTAAAGTGCCATCATTGCGACAACTGCCCACGTAGCACAAAACGGCTTGTTTGTCAACAGTTTTTAACTCTAATTCATATAATTGTTCTCGCAGATTAATCGTGACTTTTTTGCCAGATTTGGTGGTTTTTTCCCGTTCCATCACCGTTGCTTGCTTAATCGCATCGATCCAATTTTGCCATTGTTGGCAATCAATTCCCTCACTGTTAAAAGTGAGCAAATACTCGGCTTTTTCTAACAAACGGGTGGCAGCTGGAGCATTTAAGGGAATTTCTTCCACCTGATAAACTGGTAAATCTGCGGGTAATTGCGCTCTTAATTGCTGTTTAAACCTCTCTAAATCCACCACTTTTGTCAATTCAAAATCGACAATCTCACCGCTACTGGTTGCTCCCAAGGATAAGGCATTGGCGATCGAAATTCTCGGACCGGGGTGAAATCCACCGGTAAAGGAAATGGGAATAGCAGCCCGACGGACGACGCGATCAAATAAACGCACGAGATCCAAGTGGCTAACTAGGGCTATTTCGCCAATTTTGCCAAACCAGACCCGAATTCTTTGGGTGCGTTCTTGATTGGGTTGAAAATGTCCGGCAAAAGCGGGAATCGGAGGTGCTTCAATGACGATATTATGGCCAAAATCGACGCTACAAACGCCACAATGGGAACAACCTTCAAAAGAACAATCGGGAACCGTTGCCGCGTCTAGGGCGCGTTTTAAGTCCTCCTGGAGCCATTTTTTATCGATACCGGTATCCAGATGATCCCAGGGCAAAGGACGCTCTAAAATATCTTTGTCTGTATTGGCAAAAATATTCCATTCTCCCTGTTCTATCTGACGATATTTCCATGTTAAACCGGATTCTTCGATCGCCTGTGACCATGCTTGATAGGCTTTTTCTGTATTATCCCACCAAGCATCCATCCCCGCTCCCAATTGCCAAGCGCGCAGCACCACTTTCCCTAAACTTCTGTCACCGCGACCGATAAAATCTTCCATGGCCGAGATGCGGACATCGGTATAATTGACTTTTACCCCTCTCATACCCTGGAATTCCTGTTTTAATAACTCCTGTTTGCGGATAAATTCGGCCGTCGAGACGGAATGCCACTGGAAGGGGGTATGGGGTTTAGGGGTAAAATTCGAGATAGTTAGGGTAAAATCGAGGGGTTTCCGCTTCGGTAAACGACATTCCCGACGCAACCAACGCACCGTTTCCGCAATACCGATGACATCCACATCGGTTTCCCCTGGCAAACCGATCATAAAATAGAGTTTGACCTTATCCCAACCCTGTTCGACAGCAGTTTTTATCCCTCTGAGTAATTCTTCGTTGGTTAACCCTTTGTTAATCACATCGCGCATTCGTTGGGTTCCCGCTTCCGGTGCAAAGGTTAAACCCGATTGACGATTGCCCCCAATTATGTTAGCAATATTTTCGTCAAAGCGATCGACTCTTTGACTGGGTAACGATAGAGATATATTCTCATTCTGGAGACGGTTTTTAATCTCCATACCCACGGCAGGTAGAGCTAGATAATCGGAGCAACTGAGAGATAATAGAGAAAATTCATTATATCCCGTCGCTCGCATTCCTTTTTCAATCGATTCGATGACTGCTTCCGGTTGCACATCCCGTGCGGGACGGGTTAACATCCCCGGTTGACAGAAACGACATCCCCTAGTGCAACCGCGACGAATTTCCACCACTAGGCGATCGTGAACCGTTTCCACGAAGGGAACTAAACCGATAGAATAGGCTGGGATAGGAGTAGCTACCCGGCGTAAAATTCTTTGCGGTACATCGTCACGATTGGGGATAACTGCACCGATTGGGGTGACATCGTAGAAACGGGGGACATATACCCCCGGAATTTGGGCTAAATCTAGTAATAGTTCTTCTTTGCTGAGATTAGCTAGTTTACCTTCTTCTAAAATTAAACCGATTTCTGGCAATAATTCTTCGCCATCACCAAGGGCGATAAAATCAAAAAAGTCGGCGTAGGGTTCGGGGTTAGAGGTGGCAGTTTGTCCCCCGGCAAAAATTAGCGGATAGTTACTTGACTCTCTTTCTCTCCAAGTCAAGGGAATTGCCGCTAGGTCGAGCATTTCTAAAATATTGGTGGCTCCTAGCTCGTAACTGAGACTAAAACCGAGAATATCAAAATCCGTGAGGTAACGACGGGATTCTAGGGCAAATAGGGGGTTTTTTGTCTGTTTGAGTTTTTGGGCTAAATCTGGTGCGGGTAAATAAGTGCGATCGCAGAGTTGGCGCGGTTGTGCATTGAGGATATTGTAGAGGATAATATGGCCGAGGTTAGATGCTCCCACTTCGTACACTTCCGGATAGGTTAACACCCAACGCACCACAGCACTTTCCCATTCTTTATGTTTAGCACCTAACTCGTTGCCCAAATAACGCGCTGGTCGAACAATGTCGGGGGTAAGCAGTTGGTCTAAAGCAATAGTCACGGCAATCTACCTCAGATATCTTCAGCAATGGGTGCTTTTCTACTATAGCAGCCAGAATCGAGTCAGTCGTCAGGAGTCAGTTTTCAGTTCACTGATTACTGTTTACTGTTCACTGAAAATACACCCCACTTCCCCATCTCCCTAAAATTCCAGAGGTTATAGGATAATTAAGCGACATTAATCTTGATTTCATGAAAGAACCGTTAATTGAATTGAGAGGAGTATCGAAAAGATTCGGGGATAACGTTATTCTCGAAGGTTTAGATTTAACCATTTATCGGGGGGAGGCCCTGGTAATTATCGGGCCGTCGGGAACGGGAAAATCGACGGTTTTACGGGTAATTGCGGGATTAACGGGGATAAATTCTGGAGAAATTCGTATTAAAGGCCAATTGCGTCAGGGATTGCTAGAAGATGGTCGAGAAGCGATGCGAACTTCCTTAGTTTTTCAACAAACGGCCCTGTTTGATTCTCTCACCGTCGGGGAAAATGTCGGTTTTTATCTTTATGAACAAACTAAGTTAAAAAAAGCCAGAATTAGGGAATTAGTGGAAGAAAGCCTAGAAATGGTCGGTTTACAGGGAATTAGTGACCTTTATCCCTCGGAACTATCGGGGGGAATGCGTAAACGGGTGGCTTTTGCCCGCGCTATTATCACTAATCCCGATAATCGGGCTGATAATCCCGAATTACTGCTGTATGATGAACCTACCGCGGGATTAGACCCGATAGCTTCCACAATTATCGAGGATCTAGTGCGGACTCTCCATGAAAAATCGGGGTCTGCGAACACTTATGTAATGGTTTCTCACCAACAAAGTACCATCCGACGCACCGCCGATCGAGTAGTATTTCTCTATCAGGGAAAAGTGCAATGGCAGGGAGTAGTGGCAGATATCGATCGTACTGATCATCCCATGATTCGGCAATTTTTTAGCGCCAGCATTGCAGGCCCGATTAGGACAATCGTTTAAGCTAGATTAAGCTAAATTAAGAACTATCGAGAATGAGAGAAAAATCATGCAGAGTTCGCGAGCTTTACGGGAAGGAAGACTAGGTTTGTTTGCCCTAGGCGGATTATTGGTCTTTGGGGCGCTCGCTATCTGGGTTCGCGGGGGAGGATTTGGTCAGAAGACCTATCAATTAATCTTCGAGTTTGCTGACGTGGAAGGGTTACAAGTCGGGGCGCCGGTACGTTTTCGCGGGGTGAGAGTGGGAAGAATTACGAGTTTTATCCCGGGGAGTAATCAAGTGGAAGTTATTGGCGAGATTGCTTCTGCTACTTTAGTTATGCCTAGGAAGGTAACTGTTACTACCAATCTTTCCGGATTAATTGGGGAGGCAGCCATCGATATCACTCCCTTAGTTTCTTTAAGTGCTGAGGCCAAAAATCTCGACCCTCTGAGTCCCGACTGTGATCAACAGTTAATTCTCTGTAATAATACTCGTTTACAGGGGACAACAGGAACACAATTAATGTCTAGTGTTGGTCGTTTAGTGGATACTTTTACCAGTCCTGAATTTGTGGGTAATCTCAATGATGTCACCAAAAATACCGCTATAGCGGCCCAAAAAATCGCCCGTTTATCCGATGATACCTCCCAAACTATCCGGAATGCCCAAAGAGAAATTTCTCGTCTATCTTTGGAATTAGCCGCCACCAGTCGCTCGGTGACTAATACGGCTAATAATGCCTCGCGTTTTATCAATACTTTAGATAGTACCGTTCAGGAAAATCGCAGTCAAATCAGCAGAACTTTTCAACAATCTTCCCAATTAGTCGCTAATCTTAATGGTGTTCTCAGCGAAAATCGGGGACAAATTGTTAATACTCTCGATAATATTAATCAAGCTAGTTTAGGTATTGGTAGTCTCGCTAATAATCTCAATAATACCGCCCTGAGGTTGAATGCTGGTTTAGATGAAATTGATACTAAACAAGTAATGCAAAATATCGAGACGATTTTGAATAATGCGGTGGAAACATCGAATAATTTACGAGAAATTACTAAAACTATTAACGATCCTGCTACAATTGTCGTGCTGCAAAAAACTCTCGAATCCGCTCGGGTGACTTTTGAAAATACTCAAAAAATCACCTCCGATATCGATGAGTTAATCGGTGATCCCCAATTTCGCGATAATTTAAGACGTTTAATCGATGGCTTAAGTAATCTGCTTTCTTCTGGGGAACAATTAGAATATAATTTGCGTATCGCTCAAACTTTAGATACCATGACTCAAGAGTTAGCTAAACAAAAAGTTTTGACCATCTCTCGACCTTCTTTAAATCCTCAGCAAATGCAACTCTATCCCCAATTTATTGTTCAACAAACCCCCACCAGTGAAAAATGACAAAACAGCACAATTCAACCCCCCACCCCCCCCCGACATCGGGGGGGTAAAAGAAAGAGTCTGGCAATTCTCCTCCCTAAAAAGAAGGTTAGAAACTAACTATATCAAAGCTTTTAGCTTAACCAATTAGGTTTTAGATTCGTCCCTTGTAAACAGTAATCAGTTAACTGAAAACTCACATCTGATAACTGATAAATGATAACTGATAATAATATGTTGAAATCAATTTGTATTACTCTTGGAACTCGTCCCGAAGCGATTAAATTAGCTCCCGTTATTCGTGCTTTTCAAGAATCGCAACAGTTTGAAACCCATGTAGTCCTGACGGGACAGCATAAAGAAATGGTAGCGCAGGTGATGGAATTATTTGCTTTAAAAGCAGATGAAAATCTCGATATTATGCAAACCCGTCAAACTTTAACTGATATTACTTGCCGCAGTTTACGGGGTTTAGAAACAGTTTTTGAGCGCATAAAACCAGATTTAATTATTGTGCAAGGTGATACTACTACCGCTTTTGCTGCTGCTTTAGCGGCTTTTTATCAACAAATTCCTATCGCCCATGTGGAGGCAGGATTAAGAACTAATGATATCTATAATCCCTATCCCGAAGAAGCTAATCGTCGCCTGATTTCTCAACTGACTACCCTCCATTTTGCTCCCACTACTTTAGCCGTGGAAAATTTACAAAAATCTGGGGTAACAGGAAATATTTACCACACCGGCAATACGGTTATTGATGCTTTATTAACCGTAGCCAAAACCGCACCAGAATGTCAAATTGCGGGCTTAAATTGGTCAGATTATCGGGTTTTATTAGCCACGGTTCACCGCCGGGAAAATTGGGGCGAACCCCTACAGGATATTATCAAAGGATTCACTTTGTTGTTAGAAAAATATGCCGATACAGCCCTATTATTACCCCTCCATCGCAATCCCACCGTCCGGGAACCAATTCAGGCTGCTTTGGGCAATCATCCTAGGGTATTTTTAACTGAACCTCTCGATTATGCCGAGTTAGTGGGGGCGATTCAACGCTGTTATTTATTATTAACTGATTCCGGGGGCATTCAAGAAGAAGCTCCGAGTTTAGGAAAACCGGTTTTAGTATTGCGAGAAACCACAGAAAGACCGGAAGCAGTGCAAGCGGGAACAGCAAAATTAATTGGGACTAATCCAGGGCAAATTTTAGCAGAAGCGGGAGAATTATTAGGGGATAAAATCGCCTATGAGCGCATGGCTAATGCAGTTAATCCTTTTGGAGATGGACAAGCATCCCAAAGAATCCTCGAAATCGTCCAAGATTTTTTGGCTTAATCTATGACTACTTGGTTGGGTATCGACCCCGGATTAGCGATTGTCGGTTGGGCTATTCTCCGGGATAATAGTGAGTTAATGCCGATTTTAGTCGATTATGGCACGATCGAAACTTCTAAAAATCTTTCTACTGCCCAGCGTTTGATCGAAATTGAACGGGATTTAAAGGAGTTAATCGCAGAATATAAACCGGGGGAAATTGCCGTGGAAATGCCCTTTTTTAACCGGCAAATCAAGGCAGCTGGTGGAGTCCTGCAAGCATTAGGAATTATCAATCTGGTTAGCTGCCGCGATGGGGGAATTGAACCGATTTTCCTCCATCAAGCTAGTTGGAAATGTCATCTGGGCCATGGTAAGGCCACTAAAGCTGAGGTGTCCGAACAAATTAAGTATTTATTCGGATTGACAAAAATGCCTATTAATGATGCTGTAGATGCTATAGCGATCGCCTATGCCGCTTTCAGCGGCGTTCGCAATCAAATCTCTTGAAGCAATTTGACGAAATTGGCGCAACAATTTGGCTGGTGACTAACAGCATGAGCAATTCTCATTTTAAGGTTTCATAACATTAAAACCCTTACAAAAAGAGGAGTTCACAATTCGTAACAAATCTGGGGATCGCTGAAACGACCCAAAATCGTTTCGACATGAGAATTACTAGCAGAAATATGTGATACGATTAGACAACACTCAATGAATGGAGCTATGGAAGGTTTAAATAATCGTAGTCGTGTAATTTTGCGTCAGACTTATGGGTTAAGAAATTTTCAACATCTGCGCTCACGGCTGTTAGCAGCCAATCGTTGATTAGTTAAACTTATCACCATCAGTCCAATAGATTCAAGCAGTTTAAATGCAGTATATCTTATTAACAATTCTGAGCAATCTTCTATTAAGATAACTTCGGTTGACGGAATCGATAAACATCAATGATCGCCTGTACCCAACCATTAGCAACGGATTCTAATAATTGATCACCTTTTTCTCTACTTGCATTAGTAGCATCTCCCATCACTCCACTTTTAGTTAATTCTTTAGTTAACCAAGCAAAGGGTAATTTTCCCTCCATAGTTAATAAACTATTTTCTGGCAACCCCTGGGGATATTCTCGGACGGCGCGCTCAATTTTTACCTGTTCTGGCAATAATGATAACATCATGCTAGTTTCCACATCTCCTGCATGAATACCGTATTCTAATTCATATTCCGAGAATAATTCAGCCCCATTGTGGAGAACTCGCCAAGTGAAAAAAGGAAATACTAAAAAATCGGGATATTGTTGATGAATATCCCTGGCGGCAATTTCCATAACTTGCGGTTGTCCGCCGTGGGAGTTCATTAATACTAATTTACGAAACCCTGAACGATAGAGACTTGCGGCTATCTCTTGAATGAGCGTTAATAAGGTTGCTGCCGAGAGGGTAATTGTGCCGGGGAAAGACCAATGTTCGTTAGATTTTCCGTAGTAGAGACAGGGTAAAGCGAAAGCAGCGATGTTTGTATCTAATTTCTCGAAAGCCTTGCCTAAAACCCCTAAACTAATGGCAGCATCGACGGCAATAGGTAGATGGGGTCCGTGTTGTTCGATCGCACCGATGGGTTGAATAATTACCACATTTTCCTTATCTGGCATTGAATCTATATCGGTCCAAGTAAGATAGGGAAAATAACGATGTGGGGGAATAAAACCGTGCATCATAGTTTTATTGGGGGTGAGGGATTATGGTTGGGGAAAGAATTACTGTTTATTTTGTAATATTATCACTAATTCTTGGAAAAGTTGCCAATCATCTTTATAGGTAATGGCTTCCTAAACCGATTCGATTAGCGTACTAGGGAGCGCAGCAGAATTTCTGTTCTGCTTTATTTTCTCAGAATACTAAATGTTTACAGTTCCCTGTTAATAGGATTAGGTTTCCATCCATAATTTTAGTTACATTTGTATACGTCAATCCATAACTATTTTATTTAACGTCGCTTCCCGGAAAGTAATTGATCGCAGCGCCCCCAATGGGGAATTATGAGTGCAATTTGGGACCAGTGCCATTGTCACCGATTTGCGGGTTTATGTCACTCCTAATCCCTTTAATGTTTTTGTCACTCAACCAGTCATGCAACCCGGTTACAATACTAAATCCTGTTTAAAAGGCATGGGAGAGCGGGGAGCGCCAGAGCAGCAGAGCAGGGAGAATAAATAAAATCTGTCTCCTGACCCCCGACTCCCAATTAACTACGACAATTTTTGATTTTTACAAGAGGTCTAATGACTGAGCCATTGGGCCGTGGTCACCACAAAAATTCCGCCTGCTTTTTTTAAAAAAGGCTGAATTTTATCGATCAGACGACCAAGTTCTTCGTCACTATTACAAACCGTCATAATGTAGTTACCACTGTAATCACAATCCAAGTCATCACAGGATAAACCTCGATCACCTTTTCCCGAAGTGCTGCCAAAGACCGTATAACCGGAAACTCCGACAACATCAAGAACGCTTAAGATTTCTTCCAGAAAAGCATGACTGACAATTATATCTACTTTTTTGACAGTTTGTAGGGAAGGATGTGGGGATTCAAGCATGGTAGTTCAGTAAAAAAGGGACAAGTGAAAGAGAAAAATTTTGACAGGAATTATTGAAAAACCCCTGGCTTTTTAGACTCCACAGCCAATGATTTTGATCATCTCTAGGTACAGAGGAATACCGATGACGATATTGAAAGGAAAAGTTAAAGCCAAGGCCATAGAAACATATAAACTAGGATTCGCTTCAGGAACAGTCATTCTCATGGCCGCAGGAACAGCAATATAAGAGGCACTGGCACACAAAACAGCGAACAATAAAGCATTGCCCTCTTCAAATCCGAGAACCTTAGCGATGAGAATACCAACCATAGCATTGATGACGGGAATGAGCACCGCAAAACCGATGAGAAAAGCACCAGTTTTGGCTAATTCTCGGATTCTTTTCGCCGCCACTAATCCCATATCCAGGAGAAAGAAAGTTAAAGCACCATAAAAAATCCCTTGAGTGAAAGGTTGTAATTTTTCCCAGCCTCTTTCCCCCGTGAGCATACCAACAACAACACTACCGACTAAGAGAAATACCGAGCCATTTAAAAAGGCTTCATGTAGAACCTTTGACCAAGAAAACGCTTCTTCTTCGCCATTTTTCTCTTTAAAGACTCGCACCAGGATTAAACCCACTACAATCGCTGGCGATTCCATTAAAGCTAAGGCCGCTACCATGTGACCGCCATAGGAAATATGAAGTTTTTCTAAAAAAGAACTGGCGGTGATGAAAGTAACGGCACTAATGGAACCATAGGCTGCTGCGATCGCTGCTGCATTGGCACTATCGAGTTTAATTTTCAGGATAAAGAAAGTGTAAATGGGAACGATGCAAGCCATAACCACAGAGACAATCAAAGTTAAAGCGATTTGGTTATTGATGCCACTTTTCGCTAGTTCATAACCTCCCTTGAACCCAATCGCCATCAAAAGATAGAGAGAAAAGAGTTTAGGCAGTGGTTGGGGAATCTCTAGGTCTGATTTAAAAAATACTGCCAGCATTCCTAAGAAAAAGAACAAAACCGGCGGATTGAGAATATTGAACAGGATTAAGCTGCCATCCATAGGTTTGCGTAGATTAAGTTATTCCAATCTATACTATTCGATTTTGAGAATATCGTGAAAATGTTAAGAATCGGATTACAACCCTTAACCATGGCCGCCCAAAAAAATTAAGATCGCTGATGTTTCAGTAGCTTTTTCTCCCCTATCCCCTATCCCCCATCCCCCATCTCCTATCCCCCTCTACAATAATTACTCGCAGCTAGAAATACGTTGGGTTATTATCATACTTTGTGCTTTTTGTCAAAAAAACTTTTTTTTTGCAATAAAACTACACAAAAAAAAGATCATCGTTGTGGGTGAAATTGACTCATTTACCCGTCTTAATTAGGATCACCTTCTAGGTGTGGCAAGGGTTTCAACCATTGCTATCCAAAAAAGCACAAAACAACCCATTATGAAATTCTATCAAATCGCTGTTACCATTGGAACATCGTTGTTAAATAAAAATCTTTCTCAATTAATTCTTAAGATTTTATAAATATTGCGGAATGTTAATTTAAATATTCTCAAGAGTTTGGAGTTAATAAATAATTTTTGCTTATCTTTCTCGAAAAATAGAACTCCTGCAAAAATTCCACATCTAGCATTGGGTTAGAAGTCAGGAGTCAGGAGTCAGGAGACAGGAGTCAGGAGATTATTTTTATTTATTCTTCCCATCCCCTATCCCCCATCCCCCATCCCCCATCCCCCATCCCCCATCCCCTATCCCCTATCCCCCAACCCCTATCCCCCATCCCCGATAAATGCCAAAAATCCAGCTTAAAACCCCAAAATCCCCACATCTTGCCGCCATGGTAGCACTTGATCGCAGCAGTCTCGGCGGTATTTGGACCCTATCTGGTTATGAACGGGAATTAAACAACCCCAACAGTGAATTATTAATTCTTACCCTGGACCAGGAGGAGGAAACCCTAATCGGATTAGCTTGTTCTTGGGCAATTCTCGAAGAAGCGCATATTACCCTCCTGGCAATTTATCCCGACTATCAAAGACAAGGATTAGGAAAACTACTTCTCTACAAACTGCTTGAGAAGGCTGTACAAAGACAACTGGAAAGGGCTACGCTAGAGGTGGCAGTATCGAACCAGTCAGCGATCGCACTCTACAAGCATTTTGGCCTCCGCATCGCTGGAGAGCGTAAAAATTATTATCCGCAAACTGGCGAATCAGCCCTAATTTTCTGGCGCAACGATCTACAAACAGCCGCTTTTCAGGAACAATTAAACAAGTGGCGACAAGAAATCCTCTCAAGACTGGCACGGGGGGAGTGGCAATTAGAGGAAGAAACCAGAGCCAAAATAGATACCATGGGGATGTCATGATTACCTACAAGCTTAAATCAGGTCGAGGTTAGGGAAAAATGAGGATTTTAGTGTTAGCGTGGGAATTTCCACCGCGATTAGTGGGCGGTATCGCCCGTCATGTCGCTGAACTCTATCCCGAAATCGTCAAACTCGGTCATGAAGTCCATTTAATCACGATCGAATTTGGTCAGGCCCCCAGTTACGAACTGGTCGAAGGTATTCACATCCACCGCGTACCCGTACCCCCCGGCAATGACTTTTTCCATTGGGTGGTCAACATGAATAACAGCATGGGGCAACAGGGCGGCAAAATAATCGCCGAATACGGAAAATTTGACCTTGTTCATGCCCACGATTGGTTAGTAGGGGATGCGGCCATTGCCATGAAACATCTCTTTAAAATACCCCTGATTGCCACGATTCACGCCACGGAATACGGACGTTACAACGGACTGCACACCGACACCCAACGCTATATCGCCGGCAAAGAGGGAACCCTCGTCTATAATGCTTGGCGCGTTATCGTCTGTACCGGCTATATGCGTCATGAAGTCCATCGGGCTTTGGGCGCACCCTGGGATAAAATCGATGTGGTTTATAACGGTATTCGGGCTGAGAAAAAGCAAAGAGACCCTAACTTTGATTATCGAGCTTTCCGTCGTCAATATGCCGAAGATCACGAAAAAATCGTCTATTACGTCGGGCGTATGACCTTTGAAAAGGGGGTTTCGGTGTTACTCAACGCTGCCCCAAAAGTCCTCGACCACACCGGGGCTAAAACCAAATTTGTCATTATCGGTGGCGGCAATACCGACAAACTTAAACAACAGGCCTGGCATCTCGGTATCTGGCATCATTGTTATTTTACGGGCTTTATGTCCGATGAAAACCTCGATCGCTTCCAAACCGTGGCCGATTGTGCCGTTTTTCCCAGTCTTTACGAACCTTTTGGTATTGTCGCCCTGGAAAGTTTCGCCGCTAGGGTTCCCGTGGTAGTTTCCGATACCTGCGGTTTTCCCGAAGTTGTCCGTCATGGTCAAACGGGAATTGTCACCCGGGTCAATAATCCCGATTCCCTCGCTGGGGGTATTTTGGAGGTTTTAAATCATCCTGAATACGCCCAAAAATTAGTTAATAACGCCTACGAAGACCTAGAAAAACGCTTTCATTGGGCGAATTTAGCCCGTCAAACCGAGACAGTATATGGTTTGGTTGTCCAAGAACGACAACTGGTGGAATGGCGTTAATCAGAGAGCGGTTTTTTAGCCGTCAGCCATCCTGAAGCCGTCCCGATTTTCTTCTGGACAACCCCAATGAACTAGAGCATAATCTTAGGAAAATAATTTCCTCGACACAAAATTATGAATATGCTGAAAATGACTAAGGATTTTAATCAGGCTCAACTAGCAAGTGTCCTGGTCAATTTCATCGGTTTTGTGGTTTTATTGACCTGTGTACTTCTTTCTCCCCATGCTCTCGTTTATGATGAAGTTTATCACTTACCGTTAGTAGATTTATTAAATCAATACGGTTTATCCTATCGATTCTTACGCGGTACAGGACAATCAGCCCTAGGTCCACTATACCCGATAATTCATTATATCTTTCAGCCCTTGACCAATTTGCAAGCCCCTGCCATTAGATTGGTTAATATTATTCTTTTATTACTGTTAATTTTAGTCCTGAGTTTAACCCTGCAAAAAATTTTCAAAATTCCCCAGCCACTGGTCTCTAGTCTGACAATTATGGGCTTACCAATGATTTGGGTGATTACGGGCATGGCTCTCACGGAAATCCCTGCTATGCTCTTGGCGACCTTAGCAGTTTTCTTGATATTTATAGCTCTAGAAAAAATTGAAGATAACCAGCAAATGAGCTTAGGAATAGCCGCTCTGAGCGGATTATGTTTAGGGATGGCAATTGTAGGCAGACAAACTTTTCTCGTTTTAGTGTTTATCTTGCCAATACTAACAATTAGTTCCTCAAAAAAATCTTGGCAACCTTTACTATTATGCTGGTTAACTTCTGGAATTTTACCCGCTATTGTTTTTAGCGTGTGGGGTGGATTAGTTCCCCCCGGTCAAAGTTCATTATCTTCTGGATATTCTCTGGTAAACGGATTTCTTTCCTTTGCCTACACCGGTCTTTTATTATTTATCCTCGCTCCCAAATGGTTCAGCTTGAATAAGGTGATAATAATATCTGTCCTTGTCAGCAGCTGCCTAGGCAACGCTCTCTTTAAAATCCTTTCTATTCGTCCAGCCTACCACGTTTTCAAGAAAATTATTCCCGATCCTACTTGGCTAAGTTTCTTTTTCTATTTAGCTTCCTCCTGTCTACTTGCCTTTGGCATTCTTTTTCTGATTGCCAGCCTCAACAATTGCCGAGATCACAAGAGAGATAGTAAATTTCTGTTTTTAAATGTTGCCGTGATCGTAGTTGCCGCTACAGCTTTTAAAATTACCTATTATTATTCGACTCGCTATACAGCTACAGCTATTCCCTTCTTGATCCTGTTAGCCCAGTATTATACCAAAGATAACTATTTCAAGGTAACTCGCTTATTGCTGGGCAATATTGTCGGCTGTTTGATGTTAGTTTCTTATTTTTTACGTCCTTGGAACTAGAAATCTGGCTAGATGAGATTCTTGTATTTTTGACAAGGATATACCTTAAAATAACAAAGGCACAACTTAACTTCTCCAAATATGACTATGAAAGCAGCTGAAATTATGACCACGGAGGTGGCCAAGATTAAAGGTTCGGAAACCGTTGCCAAAGCGGTACAATTGATGAGAGAAAAGAACATTAGAACTCTCATTGTTGATCGCCGTCACGATGAAGATGCCTACGGAATTATCACCGAAACCGATATTGTCTATAAAGTCGTCGCTTTCGGTCAAGATCCGCAAAAAGTGCGCGTTTATGAAGTGATGAGCAAACCCTGCATCGTGATTAATCCCGACCTCGGGGTTGAATATGTGGCCCGCTTATTTGCTAATACTGGCATTCGTTTCGCACCGGTAATTAAAGGCGATTTGCTCGGTGTTATCTCTGTTAGTGACATCCTCCATAAAGGTAACGCTGTCGAAAAGCCCCGCAGTCTTGATTTAGAAGCGGAGATTATCAAAGCGAGAGATATTGCCCGGGCAGTCTGTGCTGAAAAAGGGGGAAATTCTCCCGATTGTGCCGCTGCTTGGGATGTTGTTGAGGAATTACAGGCAGAATTGGCACACCAACGCGCTAAAAAACCAGAAAAAACCTATTTTGAGGAATACTGTCAAGAAAATCCCGATGCTTTTGAAGCGCGTATCTATGACACCTAATCTCCATCGGTTTTCGGTATTCTCCGATACCTCAAACTTTTTAATCCGGCAAAAGTAGTGTATAAAGGTTTTATTTGCTAATAATCGAGGAAAAACTATGGCTGATCTATTTGTCATCGCCTATGAGGACGAGTTTAAAGCGGAAGAAGTTCGTTTGACTTTGGCTAAACTGCAACAGGAACATCTCATCGAATTAGAAGATGCTGCCGTAGTGGTTAAAAACAAAGATGGTGAGATTAAACTCAAGCAAGCGGTCAATTTAACGGCAGCAGGAGCGGCAAGTGGCAGTTTCTGGGGGTTATTAATCGGAATGCTCTTTTTATCCCCTTTATTAGGGGCCGTCCTCGGTGCTGCCGGTGGCGCTTTGGGAGGTGCTTTAAGTGATATCGGTGTGGATGACAATTTTATGCGGGAATTGGGAGAAACCCTGCAGCCCAGTACCTCTGCTCTCTTTGTCCTCGTCCAAAAAGTTACCCCCGATAAGGTCCTCGATGAAGTGGCCCCCTACGGAGGTAAAGTGTTACGCACTTCTTTGACCAAAACCGACGAAGCAGAATTACAGAAAGTTCTCGACCAAAGAGGTGTTAAACCCGAAACGGTTTAGGATCTGGGTCCATAAAAGCTAGAAAAAGGGAATATATTTCCCTTTTTGCTTTTTGAGCAAAAATGGGTTTAGCATGACCACCACAGCAGCTAGAAAATAAGAAACAATCAATAATTATTAATGAACTTTAAGCTTCGATCGAGAATAAAAGTGCTTCGGTGTCGTAGTATTTATTCGTTAATCCCATTGATTGCATTCCTAATCTTTCGCTGACACGAATTGAGCGATAATTATCGGGATTAACCACTGCGTAGATAATCGGCAATTGTAAGGTGATTAAGCCGTATTCTAGAATAACTTTAGCCGCTTCGGTTATGTATCCTTGTCCCCAATAATCGCGTCGTAAATGCCAACCAATTTCGCTATCTGGGGTAGGATAACCGTAGTTATCGGGTAAATTCTGTAAAATTATCGAACCGATAATCAGATTATTTTTTTGATCGATCATTGCCCACCAATCGCTGCCATTACCCTGATTACGAACAGTTGGTAATCTTTCGGAAAAATGGGCATTTAAACTCTCAATATCCGTGGCTAACTGACGAATTCTCGGTAAAAAATAAGTGACTTCGGAATTTTGATAGATCTGAAAAAAAGACTCTTTGTCTGCGGGTAGTTGCCAAGGACGGAGAATTAGGCGATTACTGTTCATTGTTTTAGTGAGCAAATTATAGCAATTCTCTTGCTGAGATTAGGGATTATTGTTGATAAAAAAACTTCTAAATCCCACAGCTAGTAGGGAACCACTTAAGACAGTTATCAATGTCCAAATTTGATTCTTTTGGGTTCCTTCGACTTTCTCTAAGCGTTTATTCATGTCATCAAATTTACTATCAAGAGTTTTAATATCACCTTTAACTTCCGTGAGTTCAATCTTTAAATCGGTAGTATCTTTTTGAAGATTTTTGACATCAGCTTTTATTTCCGCTTGTCCATTCTCAATCACCTTCAATCGATTGTCCACCTCAATCAGTCGAGTTTCCGTGGTAGTGAGTCGAGTTTCCACGGTAGTGAGTCGATTGTCCACCTCAATGAGTCGAGTTTCCATGGTAGTGAGTCGAGTTTCCATGGTAGTGAGTCGATTGTCCATGGTAGTGAGTCGATTGTCCATGGTAGTGAGTCGAGTTTCCATGGTAGTGAGTCGATTGTCCATGGTAGTGAGTCGATTGTCGATCTCGTTGAATCGATGTTCGATTATCTTCTGTCCATTGAGGATTAAATCTTCTAGTCTTTTTAAATCATTATCGGTAGTAGTGGTGGTGGTCATTGATTCAACTCCTATAATTTCCCTTGGCTCTTATCTTTGTCATTATACCAAATCCGTTTTTAATCGTGTGATTAACTCCCAAGTTATGGATTGTTTCTCCCCACTTCCCACTTCCCCTATACCTTTCAAACAGGATTTATTATTAGCTATAGATTTGCTGCTTGAGCAAATATGTTCACCGAGAATCACTTTAGTTAGAGTGAGATAAGATTAACTCTTATTCCTCACCCTAACTACTAGGAAAAACCGGCAATTAAATTAGGCACCTTGGCGCAATTTGTCCAAAACCGATCGATCTTCTAGAGTAGAAGTATCACCGGAAATCTCTTGACCTGATGCTAAAGTTCGCAAGAGACGACGCATAATTTTACCCGATCGCGTTTTTGGCAGTACATCGGTAAAACGGATTTCTCCCGGTCGAGCAATAATGCCAATTTCCTTGACAACGTGATCCTTTAATGCTTGCGCTAACTCCTGACTCGCTTCATAATGTCCCTCGAGAGTCACAAAAGCATAAACTTCTTCCCCTTTAATTTCATCCGGTCGTCCCACCACAGCCGCCTCTGCTACTGCGGGATGAGATACTAAAGCTGATTCGATCTCCATAGTCCCTAAACGGTGGCCAGAAACGCTAATTACGTCATCGACGCGCCCCATTACCCAGAAATAACCGTCCTCGTCCTGACGACTACCATCCCCAGCAAAATAGAGATATTGGCCATCTTTGGGGGCGATATGTTCCCAGTAGGTATTGCGGAAGCGATCGGGATTTTTATAAACTGTTCGCATCATACCGGGCCAGGGATGTTTGACCACCAGATAACCCCCCTCATTCGCTTGGGTGGGATTGCCCTCTAAGTCCACCACTGCGGCCATAATACCGGGGAAAGGTAGGGTTGCTGACCCCGGTTTGGTGGCAATTGCCCCGGGTAAGGGAGTAATCATAATTCCCCCGGTTTCCGTTTGCCACCAAGTATCGACAATCGGACATTTTTCCTTACCGATAACCCGGTGATACCACATCCACGCTTCCGGGTTAATCGGTTCTCCCACGGTTCCCAGTAAGCGCAAAGAGGATAAATCCCGGCTATTGGGGATGTCTTCCCCCATTTTGATAAAAGTGCGGATAGCAGTGGGGGCAGTATAAAAGATATTAACGCGGTATTTCTCGATTACATCCCAAAAACAGCCTAAATTAGAGGGACGGGGAACCCCTTCATACATTACCGTCGTTGCACCATTGGAAAGCGGTCCGTAAACGATATAACTATGGCCGGTAATCCAACCCACATCGGCAGTACACCAGTAAACATCGGTGTCTTTCAGGTCAAAAATCCATTTGCTAGTGACATGGGTGTAGAGATTATAACCGCCGGTGGTGTGGACGACTCCTTTCGGTTTGCCGGTGGAACCACTGGTATAGAGGATAAATAACATATCTTCACTATCCATCGGTTCGGCCGGACAATTAGCAGATACCTGTTTTTGTAGATCATGCCACCAGTAATCGCGATCGGCAACCATATTGATGGGTTCCTTGCTGCGCTGGACAACGAGGACTTTTTCCACACTGGGGGCGTTATTATCGGCTAGAGCCAGATCCACCTGTTCCTTGAGAGCAACGACTTTATCCTTGCGGAAACCACCATCGGCAGTGATTACTACCTTAGCAGCCGCATCATTAAGACGCTCGCGCAAAGCATCGGCACTAAATCCCCCAAAAACTACACTGTGGGGCGCACCAATTCTGGCACAGGCTAACATGGCGATGGCCGCTTCGGGAATCATCGGCATATAAATTCCGACCACATCGCCTTTTTTCACGCCTAATTCCTTTAAAGCGTTGGCAAATTGACACACTTCTCGGTGTAGCTGTTCGTAGGTAATGGTGCGGCTGTCTCCTGGTTCTCCTTCCCAGATAATGGCGGCTTTATTGCGTCTCCAGGTGGTGAGATGTCTGTCAATACAGTTGTAACAAATATTAATCTTGCCGTTGACAAACCATTTAGCAAAGGGGGGCTGCCAGTCAAGAGTCTCTGACCATTTTTCAAACCAATGTAGTTCTTTTTCGGCTAATTCGGCCCAAAAAGCCTGGGGATCGGCTTTAGCTTTGGCGTAGAGTTGCTGGTATTCTTCAAAGCTTTTAATGGTGGCATTCTGAGAAAATTCGGCACTGGGAGGAAACAGCCGATTTTCCTGTAGGACTGATTCGATCGCTATTTCTGTCATACTGGCAAACGAAATAAATTATCTTGCGATCCAGATTACCTTTTTCGGTTCCCCCCGTAACCCCGGCAAGCAATTCTTTAAGGCTATTTTAGGATTGTCCGCTCCCCGACTAGCGATCGCCATTTGGCCCCAAGTGTTACAGAGTTTAAAGTTATGTCACCGATCGAGCGATGAACAGATCGCTGTAAGGTAAACTAACCGATAAACCCGAAATTTAACATGGAGAACACTCGGTAAGGAGTCATAATTCAATGTCTCATAGCGTTAAAATTTACGATACCTGTATCGGTTGCACCCAATGCGTTCGGGCTTGTCCCCTCGACGTGCTGGAAATGGTCCCCTGGGATGGCTGTAAAGCTGCCCAGATTGCCTCCTCTCCCCGCACGGAAGACTGTATTGGTTGTAAGCGTTGCGAAACCGCTTGTCCGACGGATTTCTTAAGCATTCGGGTTTATCTCGGAGCAGAAACCACCCGCAGCATGGGTCTAGCCTACTAGGCCCGGCAATCATTCTGTGTTTAACATTTAGCGAAAACTAATCTTGTTAAGAGGACTAACCTGTCCTCTTTTTTTTGTTATACTCCCGTCGCTAGTGAAGATTTTAGTTAGGGCTGGCTGAATAAATCTAAAAACCTTGTTGGATAAGGCTTTTAAACTTTTTTCCCCTCAAAAAGTGCTGACCATTGGAGGGATCGGGGGTAAAATCCCTGGACTTTTTCCCTGAAAATTAGGTAACTGACTACCTCAAAATCGGTAAAACCCTACACCCCCCCGATGTCGGGGGGGCAGGGGGGGGTGGGGGTTGGGGGGCCACACCCCACACCCCACCAACAAACTTTTTCAGCAGACTCTAGTTAGGTAATTCTCCAAAAAGTTGCCGATATTTTTGCAGTTTTGCCTCCATTTCTACTAACTGCTGATTAGCCTGTTCTGCCCGTTGGCGTTCATTTTCAGCCCGTTGGCGTTCATTTTCAGCCCGTTGCTTTTCCTGTTCCAGTAGTTGATTAATTTCGCTGTAGGACAAGAATTGAGTACCATCAGGACGATAAATTTTTAACTCGTCGGTTAAGTCGAAACGAATGCCTAAACGGGGACTCACCCAATTATTAACCTCAGTAACACTGTCTAAACTGTCACCAATTCGCTGCCAAGCTTCTAGACTATTATCATCGGGATCATAGACGTAGTATTCTTGAACTCCATAGCGATCATAAAATAGCAATTTTTTGGCCATTTCGATGGAGGTGTTACTGGGAGAAAGAATCTCAAAGACGACTTGAGGAGCAAGATTATCTTCTTGCCATTGTTTGTAGGAACCTCGATCGCCTTTCGGTCTGCCAAATACTACCATCGTATCAGGAGCGGCAGCAATTTTCGGCTGGCCTTGCACGGGATACCATAACAGATCCCCCGCTACAAATACCTGGGGATCATCGATATATAACCAGTCGAGATTCTGCTTAATCGTCACTATCCAGTGAAATTGTTTAGTATTATCTGCCATCGGTTTACCGTCGCTCTCAGGATAGATAATCTCGGTTTTGTTAACTTGACTAACCATGGGGAATACCTGCCGAACTCATTGGGCTATTTTCATTATATAATAATTTTGAACTAAGTAAGGAAAAGACCAATCTTGATTTTAGAACTACAGCAAGTAAATTTAGCTATCCGACGGGGTAGTGCTTATCTGTTAGAAGATATTAATTTTAGCATCAAGCAAGGAGAAAAGTTAGCTATTGTCGGAGCATCTGGGGCAGGAAAAACGACTCTTTTACGATTGTTAAATCGTTTGCAGGAACCCAGCACGGGAAATATTTATTTTCACGGTAAATCGATTAAGGAAATACCGGTTATTTCCCTGAGACAACAGATAGTTTTATTGCTACAAGAGTCAAAATTATTAGGGATGAATGTTCGAGATGCTCTCGCTTATCCTTTGCGATTAAAAAAACTTAACCCTGCCGAAATTAATCAGAGAATTGACCATTGGACATCCCTATTAAAAATTCCCGAACAGTGGTTTGAACGCGGGGAGTTAGAATTATCTTTAGGACAAAGACAATTAGTGGCAATTACCAGAGCTTTGCTGTTAGAACCGAGCATACTGTTATTAGATGAACCTACGTCTGCTCTAGATACAGGCACGGCCAGCAGGTTATTAGAAGTATTAAATAATCAAAGTTCAATGACGATAATTATGGTCAATCATCAACTGGATTTTTTAGAAGAATTTGCCGAGAGAGTCATTTATCTAGAATCGGGAAAAATTAAATCAGATTGCCTCGCTAATCAATTAGATTGGTTAGGGTTAAAAAATCAGTTAATTGACTTAGAAAAATCTCGACAAAGTGACAATTGGTAAGATTAACTTAAAATTGCTGCACCCTCCTGAAAAACTAATAATTCTCCTGAATTAATCCGTGTCCAAACTTCATTATCAGTTAGGGGAGTAGTGGCAATAATTGCCACTTGATCGCCTGGACGCGCTAAAGCTTGAAAATCAACGCTCACATCTTCATCAATGAGATGAGCGGCGGCAAAAGGATATTGCCGGATTATATAGCTTAATTTTGTTGAACAATAGGCAAAAAAATGTTCACCATCGGATAAAAGATAATTAAAAATTCCTTGACAAGCGATAGAGTTTGTGATAGTTTTTAGGACTTGATGAAGTTGTTCTAGGGAAGGTTTGCCCTGGGGAAAAGTCTCTCGCAGGGTATTAAGAATTAAACAGAAAGCTTTTTCCGAATCCGTGTCCCCAACTGGTTGATAAAAATCTCCCGCAGCAGGTGAGAAATTTTCTAAATTACCATTATGGGCAAAAACCCAATATTTTCCCCACAATTCCCGCCGAAAAGGATGACAGTTTTCTAGTTTAATTTCTCCTTGGGTGGCTTTGCGAATATGGGCGATAACATTGGTAGAATGGATGGGATAGTTTTTAATTAATTCCGCAATCGGAGAAGCGATCGAGGGTTTAACATCAATAAAAGTTCGACAGCCTAAACCTTCAAAAAAAGCAATTCCCCAACCGTCTCGATGTTCGTCGGTTTTTCCTCCCCGCGCACAAAATCCCTCGAAGGAAAAACAGATATCCGTGGGGACATTACAATTCATGCCTAAAAGTTGACACATAGTTGCTTGAGTTTGAACATCAGATGCCGGCACAATTACTGCCAGTAGCCGTGACAGGAGACAGGAGAATTTTTTAAGCTGCCTCTTGCCTATCCTAGCTAAGAAATTAATCCGGCACTAAGTAGGTAGGTGTTAAAAACTTTCAGATGCCCCCCTTATTAAGGGGGGATCAAACCCCCTCAAGGTAGGGTTGATTCATGAATCAACCCTACTATGAATCAACCCTACTATAAATCCACCCTACTATGAATCAACCCTAGGGGCAGGGGCGGGAGATTCGGCTAATCTAAGAAAAAGCGGTTTAAATGCGTCTTGGCTTACAAGCTAGAAGAACAGGCAAGTTTTCCATTTTTGGGCGATAGAAAGGATTAATGCTTTTTCTGCTAGGGGTAAATTGGCAGCCTGTCGGTCGATTATATCGCTTAATTCCCCGATAATCCGATCTCTAGTCCCTCGGGAGTAACTTCTCTGTGCTAAAGCCATTTCTGTGATAACTCGATTTAAACTGCTGATAGCTTGCCAAGTTTGCGGACGTAATGACGGTTCTGCGGCAATGGGGGCAACCTTCAGGGAAGCGATACTATCGAAAGTTGCTGCCTGACTAAATCGGTGTAAAGTTTGGGCTAGGCTATACATTTCTTCCCCGTAGGCGAGGGAACGTACCGCAGCAAAGGCTTTTTCGGCTTTTTCGGTGTCCTGTTGGTGAAGATACCAAAAACCGGCGGCGGCGGCGCGAGCAGGAGTATCTAGACGGATTTGGCTGTCAGGAAACAGTTTCGCCGACGCATATTTTAACAATTGCCAATCGGAGGGATTTTCTGCCAGACGGGAGACCCGATAGATAATTTCTGCCTCTGGGAATTGCGATAAAACGCGATTAACGGCGGCAAGGACAGGAATAAACTGTTGGCTGTACCGAAGGTATTGATTGAGGTTATTAATAGCCGTTTCCCAGTCTTGCTGTAACCATTGTTGTAGAGTCGAGGTTAACCCCGGCAGCGGTAGAAGGGTAATACGGGGAAAAAGTCGCCCTTGAGGGCCCGCCAAAAGCCCGATTAGCCAATTATCAAGACGGAAAAAGGTGAATATAAACCCCACGCCCCACCCCACGCCCAACCCCACGCCGTACACCACGCCGAACACCACGCCGAACACCACGCCGAACACCACGCCGTACACCACGCCCGACCCCACGCCGAACACCACGCCCGACACCACGCCCGACACCACGCCCCACACCACGCCCGACACCACGCCCCACACCACGCCCCACACCACGCCCGACACCACGCCCGACACCACGCCCGACACCACGCCCGACACCACGCCGTACACCACGCCCCACACCACGCCGAACACCACGCCCGACACCACGCCGTACACCACGCCCGACACCACGCCGAACACCACGCCCCACACCACGCCGAACACCACGCCCCACACCACGCCCGACCACACGCCCACCCAATTAACAGAAAGTCCTAAATTTGCTGCTATGCTACAGATAATTAGAGGGGTAATTACAGTTAAGAGAAGACCCTGAATCCCTAGACGCAATTGTACGGGATGGTCGCGGAGAAATTGCATTCTATCGCGCCATGTTTTCTGTTCTGTTAATTTATCGCCGCCGCCTCTCGTTTCCACATACCAGCCTATTGCTTGGGGAAAATAAAACACCCAGTACAACAGCAAAAGATAATCAAAGGGATTCCATAAAGATAAATTGCGTCTGAGTTTAGGGGCGAGATTAATGGTGGGGACGGTGCTTTCCTTCATAATTTCTATCTCTGGCTATTTACCCGGTGATGGTTCATTAAGTAGTTAGGTGTTACTCAAGGTAGGGTTGATTCATGAATCAACCCTACTATGAATCAACCCTAGGGATTAAGGGGGGAGCCATCTTCAATTTAATTATAACCAGCTAATTAAATCAACTTCTGAAAGACAAAAAAAGCAAAAAATCAGATTTATAGCGATATAATAGCTATTTTTTGACCCCAAATGCCATTTATTGGCTTTTATTGCCTTTTATCTCCCCGCATCCCTGTTTTAACCCCTAACCCCGAATCAGGCGACAGAGATTAACTTTTTGGCCTGCTTATTGGATAAAATGGGAAATTAGGCCATCTAATCAAATCTGTATCCTTAAGGCTATGACAATTATTTCTCGATCGATCCCCCAATCACCCACTAAATCATCGTCTATCGGCGGCTGGCGCGGTTTGATCGAAGAATATCGCCAATTTCTGCCCGTAAGCAGTAACACCCCTGTAATTACCCTCCTAGAAGGCAATACACCCCTGATTCCCGCCCCCTATCTCTCAGCACAAATCGGGCGCGATGTCAAGGTTTTTGTCAAATATGATGGTTTAAATCCCACCGGCAGCTTTAAAGACCGGGGTATGACCATGGCCATCTCGAAAGCGAAGGAAGAAGGGGCAAAAGCGGTGATTTGTGCCAGTACCGGGAACACCTCGGCGGCGGCAGCAGCCTATGCAAGAAGAGCCGGGATGCGGGCCTTTGTGATTATCCCCGACGGTTATGTGGCCTTAGGAAAATTAGCCCAGGCTTTATTGTACGGCGCCGAAGTCATCGCTATTAATGGCAACTTCGATGATGCCCTCAAGATTGTCCGCCAACTATCAGAAAATTATCCCGTAACTTTAGTCAATTCCGTCAATCCTTATCGCTTAGAGGGTCAAAAAACCGCCGCTTTCGAGATTGTCGATGTCTTGGGTAATGCCCCCGACTGGTTATGTATTCCCGTGGGCAATGCGGGCAATATTAGCGCCTATTGGATGGGATTCTGTCAGTATCACCAGATAGGTAAATGTGAACGACTGCCGAAGATGATGGGTTTTCAGGCCGCCGGGGCTGCCCCTTTTATCTCCAAACAACCGGTTGACCATCCCGAAACCCTAGCCACCGCTATCCGTATCGGCAACCCCGCTAACTGGGAAAAAGCCTGGGCCGCTAGTCACGCTAGTCAAGGGCAATTTCATGCAGTCAGCGATGAGGAAATATTGGCAGCCTATCGGATTTTAGGAGGCCAAGAGGGGGTTTTCTGTGAACCAGCCAGCGCCGCTTCTGTGGCAGGATTATTAAAAGTGCATCAACAGGTTCCCGATGGGGCCACCGTAGTGTGTGTTTTAACGGGAAATGGACTAAAAGACCCAGATTCGGCGGTAAAACACAGCAATAATCAACTAAAATCTGGGATTGCGCCCGAATTAACCCAAGTGGCTCAAATTATGGGCTTCTAAGCTAACGTCAATTCGGGTTAAGCAGTGCTTCTATAAAACTCCCTTAGAACTGGGAATTATACCAGCGCGACGGGGATCGATCGCTATGGCCATACTCATCGCCCGGGCAAAAGCTTTAAAAGTAGCCTCAATAATATGATGGGAATTAATCCCGTCTAATTGACGAATATGTAGGGTCATTTGACTGTGATTGACCAAAGCAACGAAAAATTCCCGCACTAGCTGAGTATCGTAGGTTCCCACTCTTTGGGTGGGAATTTCTAGACCATAACTGAGGTGGGGGCGACCGGAAAAATCGAGGGCAACCTGCACTAAAGCTTCATCGAGAGGGGCGACAAAATGCCCGAAACGGACGATCCCTTTTTTGTCCCCCAAAGCTTGTAGTAAAGCTTGTCCGAGGGTGATTCCCACGTCTTCATTGGTGTGATGGTCATCAATTTCTAGATCTCCAGTGGCACGCACATCGAGATCGATCGCAGCGTGGGAGGCGATTTGCTGCAACATATGATCAAGAAAGGGAATTCCTGTCTGGGCGCGACAATTGCCGCTACCATCAAGATCGATCGTCACCTGTACATCGGTTTCTTTGGTAGTACGACTAACCGAGGCGCGACGGCAAGGTGAGACAAAAGAATCGGGGATCTGGGAAGTGGAAATCATTTGCAGCAGTTATCTTAATGGTGAGATACGAAGTTTTCCTTTTCAGGAGACAGGAGACAGGAGATAGAAGACAAGAAACAACTATCCTACCCATAAAACCTAAGATTATGTCAAATTTATCTTAGCTTTTAGATATTTTGACCCGATAGCAGCTCGATAACTTACTTGTGCGGGGGGTATAGTGAACTTAAAACTCACATCTGATAACTGATTACTGATAACTGATAACTGATAACTGATAACTGAAAAGGCCTAACTTTCTGGTTCAGTTTTAGCGGACGCTGGCGGACCGGGGGGTAAAGCTTCCTCGCTCAGGGGTTGAGGATTTTGGCTAGTGGGGGGACTAGGGGGGGAAACCTCCGGCTGATTGAGAGCGGGGGTTTGGGGAGGAGTTTCTGGGGCTTTTTCTTCGATTATCGCTTCTTTGGGCAGTTCTGGCTGGGTTTGGACTGGATTTGGCCCTGTGGTTTCGGGCTGCTTGACCTTATCCGGTTGGGGGCTAACGGCAGGTTGTGGCGGTTGATTGGGACGAAGCGGGGTTTCAATTGCCGGCGTTGCGGGGGGGGAGTTACGGGTGTTGAGGTTACTACCCTCCGGTTTTGGGGGATTAGCGATCGCACCTCGGCACACTTCCGGGTTAGGGGCAAAACTGACGCGCACCTGATAGATTCTCGACTCACCACTGGGATTTTTTAAACTAATTGATCTCACTTCCCCCGCTGCCTGTTGATTGAAAATCGGGAAGCCAGCACTTTTAATTAACTGGGGTTCACTGCTGAGGCGGCCTTGCCCATCCACCGTCACCCCATAAACCGCCGTCCCCGCCAATTGACGGGAACAAGCCGTGGCGGGATAATTACCGGTCAAATTGACGATAGTTATGCCGCTGCTGCCCTGATTGGGCTGATTTAGTTCATTTAAGGCATTGGGATTAGTTTTTTGGACTCTGGCCAGCCAATCCACCTGATTTCTCATAGCATCCTCGTTACTGGTATTGCTTTTATCCGCCTCCAGGGAGCGCAAACGTTCCTGCATTTCCCACATTAATTGTTGACGACGCTGTTCATCGATGGGCGATTGACCATTCGGCTCCGACGTGCGGGCTAAGGAATTGTTTAATTGTTCCTGCGCCTGTTGCGATGCACTACGGGGCGAATTTCGCAATCTATCTAAAGTTAGATTATCTTGGTAGGGATCAAAGTAAGGCGGTATCCGGTTGTTATTAGTCTCCCTAGGCCGATTATTATTGTCCGGCAGCGTGGGAACAGAAGGAGGACTAGGTAAACTGGGGGTAGAAGTGGGAAAATTGCGAGGAATCGGTAATCTACCCAGGGAGGGGATAGATGCCACGGGAGGAGAATAGATATTGACGGAGGGTAAAGACGAGAGGGGAGGTAAAGCAGGTAAGGAAGGTAAAGGGGGAAGGGAAGAAACCGAGGGTAAAGGAGGTAAGGTGCTGTTATGGATACCATCCATGGGGGGGAGAGGAGGCAAAGAGGAAGAAGACGAATTGGGATTAGGCAGTTCCGGTAAGCTGGACAGGGAGGAGTCGAGACTGGGAAGACGTGACTGCTCTAGAGGGTTCAATTCAATCAGATTGACGTTGCGTAACTCCTTTTTTGGCTCCTGCGCTGGATTATTGAGGAAATTAGGTAAGATAATCGCTAAAAGCAGGCCATGAATACCAAGAGAAGCGGCGAACGAGAGATTATTAGAGTTAATTAGTTTATTTTCTTCGGTTTCTAGACCAAAATAGGAGGATGTCATAATTTAATTAATTGAGCAGAGCTTGGAGGGGGAAAGTTAACTCTATTCTAATCGTCAGGGCGATTTTTTTTCTTGAGGGCGGGGAATTCATCGGCAATAGGCACTCTTGCAATAGGCAAAAGTATGGTGAATTTGTCTCCTGGCGACCGTCCCCTGGCGACCGTCTCCTGTCTCCTTCCCTACTTAGACTGCGATCGAGCCACAGCTTTTAATTTGGGATATAATTCTGAAGGGTCTAACAAAGGGATAAACTCATCGATTACCGGTTTAAAATTAGCCGGAAAATTCTCCCTAGTTCTATGACTGTTAGGCGATTTAGGCACTGATTCTAATTCAGGGAATTTAGGCGTTTCCGTGGTTAACTGTGAAAATAATTCCTCCACATTACTCATTCCTTTGCGAGGATCATCAAAAGGAGAAGTTTCTAAGTTTAGTAAAGAATCTTTACTTGTGGCTACTGTGCCATTATTATCGGTTTTTCCCGCTTGTGACTCTGGACAAGGCCGCTCAAGAGTGGGAGAAGGTAGATTGAACTTGTCCTGTTTAGGGATAACTGCTGGTTTTTTGTAATTTAACTGGGAATCTAGCAAGTTTTTACAAACCAAGCGCTCGAATTCCCCTGTAAAATGAAAGGTAGGATGGCCGCGACGGTGCCAAATTTTGAGAATTTCCTCCACCGAAACGACTTTGTAACGTCCCTGATAGAGTGCCTCTAAAATCGCCATGCGAATCCAATTTAGCGAATAGGTGGGCAACCAGCGCTCGATTAATTCTTGCGCTTTATATCCTCTCATTTCAAATCGATATTGGTTGAGTATAGTCGCTATCTGCATGAGGTTGATCTCTGGGCTAATCTCTGCCATAGAATTTACAAAAACAGTGAGCGCAATCGTTACTTACAGCTACTAGGCACTCTATATATTAAGATTCTATTCAGGTTTTTCCTAGTGGTTTTTCCCTATTCTCCCCACACTTAACCCATTCGGGGCATCTTCGATCAAGGTCAGTTGACTCCCTACGTTCGGGTTCGCTTTCGGTGGCAATTTATCTCCAGCTAACTCCTGCGCGGTTTAACGGCAGTCCTCTGGCGACCTTAAGATAGTTTTTGTTTTCCCCTTGATTATGGTGGCCAAGCATACACCTCTTGGTTACCACAATCTGAGTAATTTGTCAATAAAAAAGCAAAATTTCGTCAATAAACCCAGAGGAGATAGAACTATAGCACTACCCTGACAGCCTACCCGATCGAGTTTTTCTGAGTCTCCAGAAATTTTTTGTTAAAATTTGCAACATAACTTAACAATGTGTTACACTTCTTAACATAAGCACAAAAAAGGAGCCTCCCCATGACTGCCCGCGGCTACACCACCGAAGAACAAGGAAGACTGAATAATTTTGCTGTCGAACCGAAAATGTACGTTGATAGTTCTAGCAGTCTCGGTTTTACCAAAAAAGCTGAAAAATTGAATGGCAGACTAGCTATGATTGGCTTTGTCTCTCTTTTAGCCATTGAAGTGTTAACTGGTCAAGGAATCATTGCTTGGATTACCAGTCTCTAAGAATCGACAATCCCGTCGCGCTGTTCGGGGAGTTCCGTCCCCGTCCAGACGGGGTGGTTTAGAGGGCGTAAATGCCCTCAAAAACAGCTTTAGCTGGACCTGTCATGTAAACCCGGTTATCGGTTTGAGACCAGTGAATCTGAAGACAACCACCGGGGAGTTGCACGGTACAACGGCGATCGCATTTGCCCGTTAACACAGCTGCCACCACCACCGCACAAGCACCAGTACCGCAAGCGAGAGTAATTCCTGCACCTCTTTCCCAGACGCGCATCTTCATATAATCTGGCGCGATTACTTCCACGAACTCCACATTAGTCCGTTGGGGAAAAACCGGATGATGCTCAAATTTTGGCCCGATAGTTTCTAAGGGAATAGAGGCCAGATCATCCACAAAAGTGACACAGTGGGGATTACCCATACTAACGCAAGTAACTAACCAATCTTTGCCCTCCACCTCTAGGGGAACCGCAAGGACTTTTTCTGACCCCTTGACTAAAGTGGTGGGGATTTCACTGCCTAGGAGTTGCGGCGGTCCCATATCGACCGTTACCTGTTCATTGGCTTCTAAACGGGGAATGATCGTTCCTGCTAGAGTATGAATGCGATAGGTGCGGCCAATGGCGTTGTTAGCCTCTAAACGGGCGATAAATTGGGCTAGACAGCGAATACCGTTACCACACATTTCCGGTTCTGAACCATCAGAGTTAAAAATTCTCATGGTGTAGTCAGTTGCTGCTTGGCCGGGAAGCGCAAAAATCACGCCATCGGCGCCGATGCCAAAATGTCGATCGCACATAGCCACGGCCATTTCCGCTGTGATCAGGGGTTCGGGACTGTGACGGTTATCTATCAAAATAAAATCATTGCCCAGGCCTTGATATTTGGTAAAGGGGATTTTCATCGTCAATAAAAGCTACTCAACAGGAATAATAGAGGATGAACACCTCATCGATAAACTCATTATGTCTCAATTCGATCCTGGCCTACCGAGTATCAAACAAGTACAGAGCTATATTCAAGAGAAACGGGAAGTAGAAATTAAGTTGAGCACCGATGATCTCCTCGTTGGTCGCATCCTTTGGCAAGATGTTAACTGTCTATACTTGGTTGATCACTACGATAAACCCACTTTAGTTTGGCAACAGTCTCTGGTTTATTTAAAACCTAAAGCCTAGGGGGAAATTGGCGATATTTGGCCGTGCGATGCGTCCCTGACGCATCAAAAATTCAGTGTCCCGACCCAAAAATTATCACGATAGTAGATGAATACTGCTCTCTTCACCGAGACCTATTTCCACCAGGTGAGAAGTATAGAGAATGGAATGGTGAGTGTCAACGCAGATGAATTAATTGAAGGAATGACGATCCCATTAATGAGCAAAGAAAAAGATACCTAATGATTAACCTTCAAGGGGCGGTTTTTCAAGGTCAAGGTCAAAAGGAGAATCGGTCATCTGATCAGAAAACCGCCAGAGAAATTATGGTAACTCATCTCAACACCCACCCCCTAACTAAAACTTTTAGGATCAAAGGCATCCCGCAAACCGTCACCGATAAAATTAATACTTAACACCGTGATCACGATAGCTAGGGCGGGAAAAACAACCAAGTGGGGGGCAGTTGTCAAGTAATCTTTAGCTTTAAATAACATTTGTCCCCAAGTCGGCACATCCGGCGGAAAACCCAAACCCAAAAAACTCAGGGTGGATTCGGTAATAATCGCATTACCCACCGCTAAAGTAGCCGCCACGATAATCATTCCCAAAACATTAGGCAATAAATGCACCCAGATCAAACGCCAAGGACTGGCACCCAAAACCCTGGCAGCTGAGATAAACTCCATCTCCCGTAATTTTAAAAAATTTCCCCGCACCAATCGCGCCACCGACATCCAATTTAAACCCCCGATTACTAAAACCACGAGGATAAAAATGCCCGTTTCCGGTCCGGCGATTTTTTTGATGCTATCGCGAAATAGATAGACGATCAGCAAAAGTAAAGGCAATTGGGGCAAAGATAGAAATAAATCCGTTAATCGCATCAATAAACCATCGATCGCACCTCCGTAAAACCCGGAAATAGCCCCGATCGCCGTCCCCAAAATCATCGCCACCATCATAGCAGCAATCCCCACCGCTAGGGAAATTCGACCCCCCACCAAAATCCTCGCCAATTGATCCTGGCCCAGATCATTAGTCCCGAAAAGATGTTTTAAACTAGGGGGGGCAGTGGTTTGGCTAAAATCAATGGTATCGATGGGGAGCCGATAGAAAATCGGACCAAATAGGACACCGAGAACAATGATACTTAAGGCGATCGCCGCCAGCCAAGCCAGAGGCTCCCGACAAAAGCGCCGCCAAAGTTCCATAATCCCAGAAGACGGGAGAGACATAATTAGGAGTTGCTGAATTATGAGTTCTCAATTATAAATTATGAATTATGAACTATAAACCTCTTGCATAATTAATTTTTGCTCAAAAACGGCAAAAACAAGGATTAAATTGCCTAAAATCTGTAAATAGACCATTTAACTGATTATTACTCATTCTTAATTCTCCTGACTACTGACTCCTAACCCTAAAAACAATTTTTGATTTTTACAAGAGGTCTTATAAAGTGGGAATTATGAAGTGGGAATTATAAATTATGAATTATGAAGTGGGAAGTGGGTCTTTAGCCATTTTCAGGGAAAAAGTGCCTGAATTTTCCCCCCGATTACTCCCATGGCCAGCACTTTTTGATCTCAAAAAAGCCTAAAGACATTATCCAACAAAGTTTTTAGATTTATTCAGCAAACCCTAGTAAAGTCAACAGATGATTAAAATTTACACGGAAATCGAACGGGGGCAAAATTGGTTACAGCGCCATCAAGGTCTTCGTCCGATATTTGCCCTAGTTTTAGGCTTTACCGAGACGGGATTAATCCCCGGAATCTCCACCGCCGGCGCAACTCCAGCAGATAGAAAATATACTGCGATCGCCGATGCCGAATTTGTCGTTAAAGGAGTTTCTCCCCATCCCCGTTATCCCTTACCTCCCCTAACGGTGGGCGCTTCTCCCGCCTATATTACCCGGGCCGTAGTGGAAAAATTAGCTGTTCCCGTCTGGATTTTTAACGCCGGTTTACCCTTGCCCCCAGCCGTCGATTATATCGAACTGGGTGGACAACCCGCCCGTTGTCTCTCCACCGGCCGCGCCCTAGATTTCGACATAGTAAAACACCTGTTCGCCCAAGGATTAACTTGGGGAGAAAAACTAGCCCGCCAGTCCAACTATCTAATTATCGGTGAGTGTGTGGTCGGTGGCACCAGCACCGCCCTCGCCATCCTAACCGGATTGGGTTATCAAGTCAACGGCAAAGTTAACAGCAGCCATCCCCAGTGCAATCATGCCCAGAAACGCTCAATAGTTGAGCGGGGATTAGCCGGAAAAGAATTTTTTGATCCTTTTGAACTAATCGCCGCCCTAGGCGATCCTCAGCAGATTTTCGTCGCCGGCATGGCCATCGCCGCCAGTCGGCGGGGTGGGGTACTCCTCGCTGGAGGAACCCAAATGTTAGCCGTTTCTGCCCTAATTCAAGCTCTAGTGGCTAAATATGCTTATCCGTTTAACTGGGAAAATATCATCGTCGGCACAACTCGCTGGGTAGCGGAAGATAAAACGGGGGATACAATCGGATTAGCCCGCATGATCGGAAAAATCCCTCTATTAGCCACACAATTAGACTTTTCTGCCTCTAAATACCCGGTTTTGCAAGCCTACGAACGAGGTTTCGTCAAGGAAGGAGTCGGAGCCGGAGGTTCCGCAATCGCCGCCTATCTGCACCACAATTGCACCAATCAAGATTTAGTCAAAGCGATCGAAAATTTGATCGGACTTCAACTAAACTGTTGACTATCTATTTGGGCATCACCTATCGCTAAAACCACAGATTTCCTATTCTGAATAATCTCCCCATTAAATCACTGTAGGGGCGACGCATTTGGGCATAACCTATCGCTGAAACCTTAGATTTTCTACGGAATGCTATGCCTCTACCCCAACCAATGTTTAGGCTATGCTAGAATGGTGTAAAGGCATAGAATCCTATGTTGTAGATTAATTAGTTAAAACTGAATCGGAGAAAGTTATGTTAACAGAGATCAATATTGGCACTTTTATAAAAAGCGATCCCGAAATTCATGGGGGTTGTCCTACTATTGCGGGAACTGCTGTTACTGTAACCTGAATTTAAACTACGTATTGGAAATTTTGGTATAAATGCTCAAATTTCCTCTCCTTTCTCCCTTCTACCAAGTGCAGTCTTAACGAGTAATTTAGATAGTCAACAGCTTATTTAAGTGATTTTGTCAAGAAAATGAGCGAATTAAAATCCCAAATCATAGCTATTGATCATCAACTTTCTAAACGTCCGATCGCTCTCGATCCCGCAGGATATTTTATTATTTATCTAGACCGAGAAGCCGGGTTAATCTGTGCCAAACATTACAGCAATATTATCAACGAAAAAGGTTTAGCCGTCGATCCAGAAACGGGAAAAGTTATCGGTGCTAGACAAAAACTTGATCGCAATCCTGAGACTATTTACACCGCAAGGACTGCCAAAGAATTAGCTGTCAAAGTGATCGAAGAAACCCAACCTTGTCCGATTACTATGTTCGATCATGCTGCTTATTTAGGGCGAGAGTTCACCCGCGCTGAATACGCTTTAATCACCGGTGAAGACTATATTCAGGATTAAAGATTGAACTTTTTAGTAATCAGTAATCATTGAAAAGACAGCAGAAAACTGCCATCTAATAAGTAACTGGTTCTAATTAAATTGAAGATAGATTTTACTCTCGATCCCCCCTTGAGCCTTCTTGCACACTTTTCTCTCTTTGTCAAATTTTATGTTAAGAAAGATGTGACTAATGGATAGCTTAATAAGGGGGGTGTCTGACAATTTTTAACACCTACCTACTTACTGCTCACCTAATATCCTCTCCTCCTAGTGATAGCCGATCACTGATAAGACTGTCCACTAAAAACTCCCATCTGATAACTGATAACTGTTAAACCGTGCCTTTAAATAAACCTTGCGGACGGAATAATAACAGCAAGATCATAATTAATAAAGCCACGGCTAATTTATAATTGGAACCAATTAAGGGAACACTAATTTCTTGGGCAACACCAATAATTAAAGCCCCAGCAATCGCTCCGTAGGGATTACCAATACCACCTAAAATCACGGCAGCAAACATTGGTAAGATCAAAAACCAGCCCATATTGGGACGTACTCCCCCGGTAATTAACCCGAACATCCCTCCGGCTAAAGCAGTTAAAACTCCCGTAATTATCCATGTCCAGAAGACAACCCATTCGACGTTAATTCCAGTTACTCTAGCTAAATCGGTGCTGTCAGCTACGGCACGCATCGCTTTACCGATCTTAGTTTTTTGCAATAACAAATGGAGGGCAATAATAACTATAATTGCCAAACCAATGACTAACAAGCGATCAAAAGCTACTTTAATACCAAAAATTTCTGTAGCGGTCATCACGGGCAGATCGTAGCGTTGATTACTGCCGCCCCAGATCATTAAAATACCATTGCGAAGAAATAAAGCCAAACCGATCGAAATAATAATTAAAGTGGTAGAATCAGCCCGTTGATCGCGCATGGGTTTCCACAATAATCTCTCGGCAATGAGCATGGCAATAGCTGTCACCGCTGCCCCCACCAGCATCGCTAACCAGAGATTAATCCCTTGAGCATTTACCACCCAAGTTATGTAAGCACCCAAAGTCATAAAATCGCCGTGAGCAAAATTAGACAGACGCAAAATGCCACAGGTAAGGGTTAACCCGACAGCAGCCAGAGCAATAATACTGCCGACGGCTAAACCATTGAATAAAAGTTGCGGTGTATCCATCAAACCTCTTGTATAAATCGGAAATTGTCCTTACAGATTAGGAGTCAGGAGAGAGAAAATTAATTAACTTTTGTCTTTTACCTCATTTAGCTGAAAGCTGACAGCCCGTTGCTTAGATATTTTTGTTTAGACCAAATTATATGGCAGTATAAGCTTGGACGTAAACGTTCAGGGGGGGTCAAGCAGCCAGTGGCATTGACTCTGTGGAAGGACTCTCTTGGCTGATAGCTCTTTATTGCTAACCGAACCGACGATGATCTATTCTGGATCCTAGCCCGACTCGCGAATCCCCACCGCCAAAAAAGAATAATGTACTGCGATTACCTGGTTCAAATCCTCACCGCACGCGTTTACGATGTCGCCCAAGAAACCCCCTTGGAACTTGCCCCCAATCTCTCCCAACGCTTGCACAATCAGCTTTTACTCAAGCGCGAGGATATGCAGTCGGTTTTCTCTTTTAAACTGCGCGGTGCTTACAATAAAATGGCGCATTTGTCAAGGGATTTGTTACAAAAAGGTGTAGTTGCTGCTTCGGCGGGAAATCATGCTCAGGGAGTCGCTTTGGGGGCGCGGCAATTGGGAACCCAAGCGATTATCGTTATGCCTGTCACCACTCCGCAAGTCAAAATCGACGCAGTAAAAGCCCGGAACGGGATTGTCGTTCTGCACGGTGACACCTACGATGATGCCTACACCTACGCGCGGCAGTTAGAAGCGGAAAAAGGCTTAACTTTTATCCATCCCTTCGATGACCCAGAGGTAATCGCCGGCCAGGGTACGATCGGTATGGAAATTTTACGACAATATCAGCAACCGATCGAGGCGATTTTTGTCGCTATTGGTGGCGGTGGGCTTATATCAGGTATTGCAGCCTATGTCAAGCGTTTACGCCCAGAAATTAAAATTATCGGGGTGGAACCTGTGGACTCAGACGCAATGAATCAATCCCTACAAGCCGGTTATCGGGTGCGTTTGTCTCAAGTGGGATTATTTGCCGACGGGGTGGCGGTGCGCGAGGTGGGAGAGGAGACTTTTCGTCTCTGTCAGCAGTATGTGGACGAGATTATCCTCGTGGATACGGATGATATTTGCGCGGCGATTAAGGATGTTTTTCAAGATACACGGTCGATTTTAGAACCTGCGGGGGCGTTAGCGGTAGCAGGAGCGAAAGCATACATAGAAAGAGAAGGAATTGAGGATAAAACGCTCGTTGCTGTGGCTTGTGGAGCGAATATGAACTTTGATCGTCTGCGGTTTGTGGCGGAAAGGGCGGAATTAGGGGAACGGCGCGAGGCGTTGTATGCTGTGACTATTCCCGAACAACCGGGCAGTTTACGCCGTTTTTGCGAATGTGTCGGCAAACGCAATTTAACCGAATTTAGTTATCGCATTGCCGATGAAAAAGAAGCACATATTTTTGTCGGCGCCCAGATCGAAAATCGCAGCGATGCCAAGAAATTAGCCGAGAGTTTTCAAGCTTGCGGCTTTAAAACCCTCGATATTAGCGATGATGAATTAACAAAATTGCACCTGCGCCACATGGTGGGAGGGCGATCGCATTTAGCTGATCATGAATTATTTTATCGCTTCGAGTTTCCTGAACGACCGGGGGCTTTAATGAAATTTGTCGCCTCCATGAGTCCCCACTGGAATATCAGCGTCTTCCATTATCGCAATAACGGGGCTGATTACGGGCGCATCGTCGTGGGCATACAAGTCCCTCCCGATGAAATGAATCAATGGCAAGCTTTTCTCGATACTCTCGGCTATCGCTATTGGGATGAAAGTCAAAACCGGGCCTATCAGTTATTTTTAGGGTAAATCGCCATTTTTAGGAAGTTATCAGCACAGATGAATCAAGATTTTTCCCATATTTCCGTTTTGAGTCAAGAATTAATCGCCGGCTTAAATATTCAACCCGGGGGGCATTATCTCGATCTTACCCTAGGGGGTGGTGGACACAGCCGCTTGCTTTTAGAAACCGATCCCGAAACGAGAGTAACTGCGATTGATCGCGATCAAAGCGCCCTAGAAGCCGCTAAAATTAGTCTCGCTCCCTATCTAGATAGCCGTTTAACTCTCTGGTGGGGCAACTTCGCCGATTATGATGGACAAAATAGCAGTTTTGATGGCATTATCGCCGATTTAGGAGTCAGTTCTCCCCAATTCGATCAGAGCGAGCGCGGCTTTAGTTTTCGCCACACGGCAGCCTTAGATATGCGGATGGATCGCTGTCAATCCCTGACGGCAGCTGATATTATCAACCATTGGCAAGAAAAAGAATTAGCCGATCTTTTTTATCAATACGGAGAAGAACGTTTATCTCGTCCGATTGCTCGCTCGATCGTCCAAAAACGTCCCTTTACTACCACCACTGAATTAGCAGCTGTCATCGCTAGTTCTGTACCCGCTAGTTACCGTTATGGACGTATTCATCCAGCAACGCGGGTTTTTCAAGCTCTACGCATCGCTGTTAACCAAGAATTAGTTTCTCTCCAACAATTGTTAAATCAAGCCCCCCACTGGCTAAAATCCGGGGGAATTATCGCTATGATCAGTTTTCATAGTCTAGAAGATCGTCTGATCAAGTATGGCTTTCGCGAAGATAATTCCTTGAAAATTATCACGAAAAAGCCGATTATTCCCAGCCGAGAAGAACAAGCTAAAAATCCTCGTTCTCGTTCGGCTAAACTAAGAATAGCCCAAAAGATCGAATCAGAGGTTGTCTGATAGCAGTTATCTTAATGGTGAGGTACACAGTCTCTGGTTTTGGGGAGTCGTTATCTTGATGAGAAAGGCTGTGGTAAAGTAAAAACCAAGAAACAAAGCCAGTATTTAGGGTTTGCTGAAAAACTTTTTCAGCAAACCCTAGTCATCTGTAGCTTGCCTATAAATGGGGATGATTTTCGATCGAACTGTATAGAGCCATCGATCGAGCCTTCTTTTTCGTCTAAACCATTGGGGATGGGCAATATAATGATAACAGCTATCAGGGTTTACGGTTTGTATTTGGTAGCCTAGCCCTTGAACCTTTTTAGAAATGGCAATTTCAGATGCGATCGCTTCCCCATAGTTGTTGCCAAGTATAAACCCATCTATTTTTTCTAAAATGGAGCGAGATGTAAAGAGAATAATTGATTGTAAGTGTTCGGCAGTTTCCCGTTCAGGAATTTTATGTTCCTCTAGAAAATGTCGGTAAAAATCAACTCTTTTAACAGGTTCACCATTCAGTAAATGATCCCGATTAATTTGATTATAACTAGATTGCACCAGTTCTTCCCAAGTACATTCCCAGTTTAAACCTTCTCCTAGAAGTCCTATTTTGGGAGATTGACAGAATCGATCAACAAAAGGCTTTAACCAGCGCGGACGGACAATAAAACAGTCATCTTGAAGAAATAAATAATAGTCATAAGGAGGCAAATGTCGCCAACCATAATCCCATGCGCCAATGTTAAATCCTGTATTTTCTCGCATTAAATACTTAACTTTTTGGCTATCTAATTGAGGTAAATCAGGGATATTACCCGAACTGTTTGCATTACAGACGACCACGATATCGAAGAGACAACCCGACTCAATACCTTGAAGCTGTTTAAGTAAGTGGAGCAAAGGTTTAATACTCCGCTCACACCAGAATGAAATAATCACAAGGTTTTTCATGTGTTTGAACTTATTTCCTGCAAGCACAAATTAGATATTGAACCGTTAAAAATTCTTCTAAAAGATGATAATTTAAACGATTTATACTTTTAAGCAACGAAGGACCAGAAAAGGATCTAGGTTTAATACAGGTCACTTTTAAATTTGCTTGTTCAAAAAGATTAATCATCGTCTTTTTGGTAAAAAATCGAAGATGAGTTCTATCGAGAATACCCATTTCTGTATAAGTCCAATTACCTTTGAACAGTAAATCCTTCATAATGTAGATATGTCTAATATTAGGGATACTTGCAATCATCACACCACTTGGATTTAGGAGATCAAGATGGGCTTTAATGATGTCCCAAGGACTTTTCAAATGTTCTAAGACATCGGGATACATTATGCAGTCGAAACGGTAATTTTCGATTTCCAGCGGGATAGGAGTTCGATCCAGATCACAAACAATTAATTTTTCCCAACAACCCTGTCGTTTTGCTACTTCAATCGCCTCAGCACTAATATCAATTCCTATTACTTTACTGCCATATTTATCCACAATAGCTTTGCCAGTTTTACCAATACCACAACCCACCTCAAGAACACTTTTGGGAGTATATGGCATTAACTTCATTAGGTCAAACCTAGTGCGAGAATTCAGAAAATATGGGTCTAAATTATGAGATATTTCTGGAGAGTTGGTCATGATAAACTATTTTTTACACGAAGGAGAAATAATTGCTCGAGAATTTAATTATGCCTTTGACTTGACAAGGTTGTTTATTTTCTGTTTCTGTCTGTCATATTTGAAAGCTAAATATCGCTGACTGAACAACCATCTTTTTTTAAGTTGACTTAAAGCAGACCATTGGTCGTAGGTTGGAAAAGCCACATCTTTGAAAAAATATATCCATTGATTTAAAGTGGTTTCAATTGTGTGTTCTTTCGCCCTCTTATAACCGTTTTCAACCATTTTTTGATAAAGTTCTGGAGAACTTTTCAGACGACGAACTGCTTCAATTGCCTCCTCTAGAGAGTGAATAATAATAAAATCTAATTCTGTCTTTCTTTCTGCTAAAAAGCCTAATTCTGGGGTCAAAAGGGCAGGAACACCTGCGTGCCAGGCATTAATTAGCTTAATAGAACCTTTATTAGGATAATTTCGAGAATCAAAACTACGGGCGGCTACGATCACATCTAGATTAGTATAGTTGTGCCATTGAAATTTATCCCAAATCGGCATCCAATGGCAATTGAGAGTAGCCAAAGACTTTGGCCATGCTTCCGACCTTAATTCCGGTGCCAACTGACCCCTGGTGCCAATGTAAGAAATATTCTCCACTAGGGTGTTCCTTTCCCTATCTCTGGGAATTAACCCAGGCATCGGCCAATGACTAATTAGATAGGGGTTCCAAATGGGAGCATCTCACCTTTGTAACCCCTAAATCAGGTTTTTATGTCAAGCTATTTTGAAAACCTTGCTAGAAAACAGTTTTAGGGATAAGTATAATTACTCACTTGCATAAATGAGATGCCCTTCTCCCAACTAGACGGATTATAAACAATGTGTAGGTGAGCCGAAGGGTGATATTCTTTGTCGCTTTTGACACAAATTAACATGACCTTATCCAGGAAAGGATAGTCATTATCTAGGGTATCTCGGTCAGCGATTAAAATTCCTTGCTCCGGGATTTCTCTGGCTATTTCACAAGGAAAGCCAGCTTGTTTAAGTTGAAAGTAGGTTTGGGCTATCCAAGCCGTGAAATTGCTATGGTCGCCTGTCCATAGAGTCTGGTCTTCCTTGATGTTTTTTTGTCTGATTTCGCCGGGAGCATAAAAATAGATTGTTTGCATTTTCAGGCCAGAGCATTCCGTAGCACCTATTATAGATCAAGAACGCTTTGCCGTCAATTGTCCCTCAAGAGGTCAGCAATTCTGATTAAAGCCGATTATCCCCAGCCGAGAAGAACAAGCTAAAAATCCCCGTTCTCGTTCGGCTAAACTAAGAATAGCCCAAAGGCTTTAGTCAAGTAAAAACCAACAAAGAAAACCAGTATTTATCCTCACAAAATCATTGACTAAAATAACGCAATCCTTTGACCAATCTTTCTACTCCCGCTAAAGCAGTTTCTGGAGATAAAGCACCGTAGGCAAGACGCAAATAACAGCCTTCTGTTATCCCAAAAGTTGAACCGGGTAACACCGCCACCCGCTGCTGCTCAATTAAGCTTTTAACTAACTGAAAATCATTCTTGTCTGTGTTAATTTTCAGGAAGAAATAAAAGGCTCCTTCCGCAGTGGCAACATCACAGATATCGCCGATTGATTTTAGAGCATTCCGGCAAATTTCTCTAACTTGACTGATGGTTTTTAAATGTTCTAAAGGATAGCTTTTACCCACCTGCAACGCCCCTAGGGCCGCATATTGCGAAACCACTGGCGGACAGATTAAAATAGTATCCTGAATCTTATTAATCGCCTCAGATAAATGTTCTGGTACTACCATATAACCAATGCGCCAACTGGCAAAACCGTAGGCTTTTGAGAGACTAAATAAGGAAATAGTCCAGGCTTCACTACCAACAATTGCCGCTGGGGAAAAGTGGCGGGCATGGTTATAGGTAAAATACTCGTAAGCCTCATCGTGAATGTGATAGATGCCCTTTTTTTGACAGATTCGATTGACTTCTCTTAGGGTATTTTCTGGATAAACTACTCCCGTGGGATTATTAGGAGAAATCGTTACCACTGCCTTAGTTTTTTCCGTGATTGCTTCTTCAATGGCGGCTGGACGCAATTGATAATTTTTGTCTGTGGCGACCAAAATTACTTGACAATTAGCCATTTTTATGGCCATTTCATGATTGAAATAAAAGGGAGTATTGAGAATAATTTCATCCCCCGGGGAAGTAATGGCTAAAATAGCATTCATAAAAGCCATATTACTGCCCGCCGTCACAAAAATTGCCTGTTTATCACTGATTTCTATCCGATTATCTTCGGCTAGTTTTTTCCTAATTACCGTTAATAAGGGGGGAATTCCCGCCACAGATTGATATTGATGATTTTTTGGATTAGCTAAGAATAAAGATAGAGATTCGATCGCCTGCTGGGGTGGATCATAGGAAACAACCCCTTGACCTAGGGAAATAGTGCCGGGGTTCGCTTTAATTAATTGACCGACCACGGGAATGATCGGCGTTTGCACCCCGTCCATGCGGGAGAGAAAGTTTTTCATTAAACTAATCAGTGGAGCCGAGCAGAGTCGAACTGCTGTCCAAATTAGGTATTGACTGTCCGTTCATTCACAGGTTTAGTTTCGATTACCCTCGAAACGGGGACTGTCACTTATCCCGGACAGTGGGATGCTCTAGTTAAAGCTTAGACGGTTAACTAACTAGAGAAAGTTAAACGTGGCATCCGTTGGGGGTTGATCCATAGTCCTTAACGGAGTCAAACTATGAATGCTCGAGTCGATTAGAGACTATTAGGCAGCTACAGGAGCGGCTTTACGAGCGAAAGGAACGATGTTGTTCGCATTTACTTTTTGTTTGAGCCTTTGATTTACGAGAGGAGACTCACTCTCGACCTGTATCACGGGGGAGCTTTCGCTAACCTGTCGAAACCGTTACGGCCCCTTGTGCTTACATTCTGATTATAGCATATTTTTTGATTAAGCTAATTTCCGATCTTCCCAAGGGTTAGAGCCGGGCTAGATCGGTAAAAAAGGTTTTTATCGCTGATTTTTCGGCAATAGCATCGGTATCAAAGAGATAAGCCATCAGGTTCTCTCGTCCAAGATATTATCCAGTTCTTCGGCTAATTCTTCTGAATTTTCCCAATTTTCGGTTAAATTCCCTAACCCTCCCCTAATTATTGATTGCCTCGGTGTGAATTGTCACCTATCAACAATCTATCTCGTTACCACAATTTAGCCATTTTGTCAAAAAAATTTTGACTTTGCAACAAAACTACACAAAAATTAGATCAACGTTGTTCGGGAAAAAAGGGATAATTGGCGAAAGTGTTTGGTTTTGCTCAAGGGAGAAGTCTAGATTTAGCAAGGGTTTTAAGACAACCCAGATCATTAAAACCCTAAAAATTACAATAAGAGCCATCATAGCATAATGCAAAATTATACCAGAATCGCTGGAAGTATTGCAACCTCGTAAATAAATAAAAATTATTCTCAATAAATTCTTAACTAAAAATAAATATTACCGATTGTAAATTTAAATATTTTTAAGTATTGAGAGTATTTATATATAAAATACTTATCATTTTGCCCTGATTGCCTCTGACTTTTCCCTCCCCACAGTAACCACAGGAAAGACTATTACAGCATAATTATTCGATTCAAGAGCCAAAAGTAAAACCAGAAATATAGAGAGCTTGTTAGTAAGCTCTCTATAAAGTTTCGGTCTTTTACCACTTATCTTCCAGACTAGGATCTGTTAGCAGTATTCAAGCTACCCACTTGAATATTCAGATTAATTTTTTGTCCTTCCCGGCTAATTTCCACTGGCAAATTATCGCCGATTTGAGTATTAGCAACAATTTCCTGAACCGCATCAGGATCGGTGACATTCTTACCACCTACAGACTTTAACACATCACCTGATCGCAATCCCGCTGCTGCGGCAGGAGAATCTCTCATCACCCGCACTAACAAGACACCAGAATCATCGGGGACAGTCCAATTATCAGCCATGGGACTATCGGCTAATTGTTGTTTTACCTCCGGAGTTAACTGCACCATTTGAACACCGAGATAGGGATGTTCCACCTTACCCGTGGCGATTAATTGTTCGGCGATTTTTTGGGCAGTTTTAATCGGAATAGCAAAACCTAAACCCTGGGCATTTTGAATGATAGCAGTGTTAACTCCGATGACTTCTCCCCGATCATTTAACAAAGGTCCGCCAGAATTTCCGGGGTTAATTGCCGCATCAGTTTGTAGGAAATCCACCCGTTTATCACTAGCACCAATTTGATAGCTATGACGTTCTTTGGCGCTAATAATTCCCGTGGTGACAGTGTTATCTAATCCCAAAGGATTACCGATAGCAATTGCCCATTCTCCCACCTGTAAACTATCAGAATTACCTAATTTAACCGTGGGTAAATTGCTCGCTTTTACCTGTACCACTGCCACATCAGTTAAAGGATCACTACCTAAGACTTTACCATCGATAGTGCGACCATCTTTGAGGGTGACAGTCACCTTATCTGCTCCCTCGACAACGTGAGCATTGGTGATAATTTTACCGTCATTACTGATAATAAACCCCGAACCTGTACCTCTTTGAACTTGTTTTTCTCCTCGCTCGGGTATTTGAGAACCAAAGAAGCGACGGAAAACAGGATCGTTAGCAAATTCCGAAAAATCACCGCCTCCATTGACTTCCCTAGAAGCATTAATTCTTACCACCGCCGGCCCCACCTCTTGCACCACAGAAGCGACAAAATTGGTGGGAATAACAAGAGACGAGGGATTGGCTGCAGCTGGTGTGGAGGGACGAGGATTATTAGCAGCGGGGGCAATATTTTGGGCTAATTCTAGAGGATTTTGACTGTAGGCGTAGGTGGCACCGATACCTAACCCAGCACCTAAAACCAGTAAGGAGGAATAGGCAAAAAGTTTTTTTATCGCAGAAGATTGGGAGCGTTTGGGATTACCTTCGTTGCTCGGGGAAATATTATCGTTAAAAATATTGTGAGTCATAGTTTTTACTGTTTTTAACCATTCTGGGAAGGGAATGAAAGTCAGTCCTAATAATCGTGGGTGTGAGAGGAGTGTTTCGGAAAACGGCTGAGGACTGACTATCTCTAATCTAGGCAGGGGATATGAACTTACTGTGACGCAGACATGAAGTTTTGATTACAAGGTCATTGTTTTATCAGTATGGCGTTGTCAGATCAGAAGAGGAAAGATGCAATGCTCCGGTGCTGATTCGGAGCATCTTTCAATTTGACAACGCCCGATTGTAGGGCTAATTCATGAATTAGCCCTACGCCGATTGTAGGGCTAATTCCACTGCTAAATCGAGCGACCCCTTCGGCCTGGCTCAGGGCAAGCCCTTCGACCCCTTCGGCCCCTTCGACTTGGCTCAGGGCAAGCTGGCTCAGGGCAAGTTGGCTCAGGGCAAGTCTTGTTCCCCACTTAAGCCCAACTATCGGCACTATTCGTTCATTAGACCTCCTGCAAAAGTCTTATTCAGCTACTTGATTATAGCCTAAAGCAAGTTCGTAGTTGTAAATGCCAGCGATTAAATTAAATCTCAGACCAAAACGTCGTCTCCGATTCCT
>SFAU01000052.1 GCA_007096045.1 Microcystis novacekii Mn_MB_F_20050700_S1
CTCTCGCGCTGTTGTAGAGTGGTGGTCATTGGTTTATGATTCCTATTAAGTTATCGAGGTACGATTGATTTGATGATGTTTCTATCTTAGAGATTTTGTAACGGTTTGTAAAGGGGTTTGACGATATTGTTACTTATACCATTGATAAGCTGGGGTTATGTATTTCGGTTTTCGGCTTGGAGGCGCAATCATAAAGTCGGTTCTTCCTTTTCCTTACTTGGTATGGTTCGGTCGGGTGGCATAAATCGACTAAAAAGCTTCATCCCTTAATAGGCGTTTGCATTTTAGGCTTTATCCTATCGATCAAGAATTGCTGCGGTTAGGTGAGGAGGGGCAGGAAAATAAACGTCACTCATTCTAGGAGTCGATAGCGATTAGTTTCAGCGACGTACTTCCGACCTGGAATTTCATCGGGGGGAATTTGATTGCCTAATACTAGACGCATATCCCTGACAACCCGGGGGACATTCAGATAATAGCCATGCTCTGAAGGATCGGTAAAACTCGAGACCACGCGGGTACAATCGATCGGATAGACATTGCGAGGAAGTTGTCGAGGCTGGATTGGACCATCTGTCCCCAGACGGGCGGTATTACCCTTAAGCTGATCACTTGCCCAGAGAGCGAGGTCGTTGCGGTTGAAATAGACACTGGTTCGGCGGGTGATGCGGGACAGAGACAACAATTTGTAGTCGAGATCGAAAGCATCGTCATCCTCATCGGCTGCCATCATCAGAACTTGATCAAAGAGTCTGGGCAGTTGGTTGCCGACTTGCCTTTTCAATTCCTGTAGAGCATGGCGCAAGACATAATTGCCCATGCTGTGGGCAGTTAGATGGAGTCTCTGTTGGCACCGCGCCTCAGTCTGATTGATGAAATCGGCAACTTTGAGGAAGCCACGGGCAAATGCCGCCCCGGAAGCGGCAGCATCCAGGCGGTCGTTCTTGTAAGCGATCGCATTAGCGGCTCTCGGATCGGAAAACAGAAGCGCACCGTCTGAAGGCCAGGAAAACAAACATATATTCAATTTGAGGGGAGGCACGGTATCGCCGGGGTCTCTGGCAGTCAACACTTGGTGCAGTTGAGCCGCAGCCGTTAGGGCGCTCCGAAATGAAACGTTGAAGCCGTGAATGAAGATCAATGTATCTTCCGCATTCTCGATCATCTGTTTGCGGACTTGCGATGCGATCGCCTGACCCCCTAAAACGGGCGGATCACCCAGCAGATTTTCTGGAGCAACTTGGATTTGATACTGAGAAAAGTTCTCCCCCGTTACTTCGGCTTTTCCAAAACGCAAGTTAGCCAGTCCATCCTGACTAAAGGTACTCCCGAAGTCAAAACCCGCCTCTAAATTATTTGAGGTAACCAGGTTGCGGTTTGTGGCAAAGTAGATCGTAGTCATGCAAAATCTCCATTTTTCTTCGGTTTTCTGGGAACGAGATGGGCTGAACAACCTTAGCCCATTGCTTCATCCTTCCCCGTTGCGTGAGTAGTTTTGGCAACTTTGGTGTTGGAGTTTATGTCTCGACCGTGCGTCGGGGTCAGTGACCACTTATATTGTCATATAAATCCATCCTCAAAAGACGGGGTTTCAGACCCAATTTTTCGATGAAGCGCCTTTTCCTTTTAATAACCAAGTCAGCATCAACGCTATCGATACCGATCGCTTCGGTCGTACCGTGGCCGAGGTGTACGCCAACGGTCAGCTAGTTCAACTTCAGCAGGTTAAGGACGGTATGGTTTGGGCTTACGATCGATTCAAGGGCAACTGTCCAAGCTGGAACGAAATCGAGAAAGCTTTTGCTGAAGTTCGCTCGAACCGGAAGGGAATTTTCGGGGGAAATCCGATTTATTGATCTTATTAAGCATTTCTACTTATGGCAAAGGTGAGATGCTCCCTGACATAACTCTTTAATTCTTTTTTCATTTTCTGATAATATTGGACTGTTCCTCCCATCGAGATATATTCTGAATCGTAAGTTATAACTATTATAATCTCATTTCTCTTTGTGATCAAGTTCAAGATTTTCTAGTTTTTGACTGCTATAAGCATTAATACTCATTGCACAAGTGAGATGCTCCCCTTTGATTCCTTTTTAATTCTCGTGATATTGTGCTTTGATGACATCCGAGCCAGACGGCCATTTGCCGTTGAGATAAATTTCCCTCTTGACTAAGTTGGTAGAGCAAGTTTCTTTGTTCTATGTTAAGATTTTGGGGGCTTCGTTTTTGCATTTTGGAATTGGCGCTTTCTTGGGATAGGTCAAGTATTTTGTGGCAAGGATAAATTTAGAGGGGGAATCGTCCTTCAAATTCAGATGGTGATTCGATAGTAGTGATCGAGGGTTGAGGATGTCAAAGTTCCGTCATCGGCAGCAGTTGCCATTTTTGACGGAGAAGACGGTTAAGTAGTTTTTGACTGACGCTAATCAGGATTAATCTCGATCGCTGAATTGGGGACGATTCTCCGATAATGCGACAGTTACGCTCAAAATTGAGCATCGCTTCGCAAAAATTCGCGGTTAGGGGATAGAGTTTCTGGCGTTCCCAACAATCACAAACGGTTAAAATTTGCAGTATTAAGGCTATTTCGGCGGGATGATGCCATGATAATAGTTCTGGCTCGGTTAAACTAATTTTTTCCCGATTGAGCAGTTGTAACAAACCAGAATAGCGAGCGTGGGTATATTGAAATAAAAAGAAAAATTCTCCTTCGGGATGGAGAGGAAGCTGATCGGAGAAAAATTTATCGATTAAATCGTTTAGTTTTAGTAACCAAAAGCACAAAAATTGCTGATCTAATAATAATTCTAGCCATCCTTCCCTAAGCTGAATTTGTGGAAACAGGGCGATTAAATGGTTAAATATAGCTTGACATTGAGCGGGCGTAAAATAATAAAACAGAGGTGAACGATAGAGGATACTATCAGTTTTTAGGCAACGATAGAAAGTTAATTTATGGTTGTTTTCTGGAAAAATATTAATTAATTGTTGTTTTAAACAATGCTCGATCGAGGGGTGATTGTAGATAACATTCATACTCAGAAGGGTAAACGAGGCATTTTGGGCAGATCAAAATGGTCGGTTTATTCTAGTGTTCTCATGAGAGACATTCTAGATTTTGATACGCTTAATCAACAATCAGTTAATTGTGTCTAACTGATATGAGAACTACGATAAATTTAGCTTATAATTTCAAATCTCGCTGAGTCCACCAGCTTAATACTATTATAATTGTCGGGATTTTCAAACTCGAATTTCCATAAATAATATATATTTGATTTCTTAGCAAAAAATAGTGTAACAATTTTCTTTTTAGTATGCAGTTGCCATTGTCTAGATGGATAATACAACTGTCTGATAATTACATTGTCTATACTTAAGTTTTTGGCTTCAATCAGGACAATTTGGTTCTTGCCTTCATATCCTGCATCCACCTCTGTTTGTACACCTTTAATTTTAAGAACATGATCATTAATTTTTAGTGTAAATTCAGGGGTATATTTTCTACCACGAATGGTTAATACTAGGCTATTATCTTTCATAAAGTGACGAATTAGACTCGATGCGTAAGCGAAGTCCAGATGTTGCATTTCTGAATCACCTATCAAAGAAGTTTCTAATTGAAAATCTAATAAAGTTCGATAATTTTGTCTGGGTGTTTCTATGATAGGAATATCAACATAACCTTCGCCCTTTAATATCACATACTCTCCATTCTTGACTGGTAAAATAAACAATCCTAGCTTTTTAAAAACTTCTGGACGGCTTTCTCTTGTATCTTGTTTACATAAAATTCTTACTTCTCTTTCCCCTGTAGTTTCAAAATGTTTTGTGGCGGCTTTAATCTGTTCAGCTTTAATAAAATAAGGCTGATTACAAAAATCATGATCGTGCAAGTTATATCTATCGAATACAGCTTGCCACCCTCGATCTCTTGAAGAAATATTTTTATTCATGTCGTCTTTTCTGTTAGGCTTAATTTTGTCAATTATTGATCAGTAATTCCCAGATTTCTCCCCGATTATTGCCTTTAGAATTAATATTTCGTCGGGCTTTTACCCTTTGAATATTATAATCTTTATATAAATCATCAAAAAAATTATTGTCAGAGTCAAAGTTTTTAAGGTCGGAATTACTTAAAATAAACTTATAACCTGCCCGAACGACTCGATCGATAAATTCTTTTAATCGTATTTGCTCCTCATCGTTAAAATTTTCTTTAGTATAAGAGGTAAAAGCTGATGTTTTTTTAATCGGTTTATAGGGAGGATCAAAATAAAATAAAGTCTTGTTATTGGCATAATTTAGAGTTTGGACAAAATCTCCTTGTAGAATCGTCACTTTCTGTAAATGATGGTTGACAGCTAATAAGTTTTCTTCATTGCAGATCAACGGTTTGACATATTTTCCAAAAGGGACATTAAAAAGTCCTTTGCTATTGACTCTATAAAGTCCATTAAAACAAGTTTTATTGAGAAATAATAACAAAACTGTTTTTTCTAGACAGTCATCGCAGCTGCGAGAATTAAATTCTATTCTTTTATCCCCAAAAAACTTTTGTTGTTCCTCTAGATTTTTAAGTTCATAAAAATCCTGCTGAATTTTTTTAAGCTTGACTATTAATTCTTTGACATTATCTTTAATAACATTATAAGCCATGATTAAATCAGGATTGATGTCATTAATAATAACTTTTTGGACAGGAGAAAAATTATTTAAGACTGAGAATAAAACTGCCCCACCTCCGACAAAAGGTTCAATGTAGTTAAACTGACAATCCTGAGAAATCTGGGAATTAATCAAAGATAGAATATTGGGAACCAGTTGAGTTTTGCCTCCTGCCCACTTTAAAAAAGGTTTGGCGCTAACTGTTTTCCTTTCAGACAAAGAAGTAGTCATTATTATTACTAGATTATCCTAATCTATTCAATTTACAGCGCAATTCATGAAAACCTGAAAGGCGGATTTGGGATCAGAAAGGTAAACGGGGCATTTTTTTCAATACTGACTCAATTTGGTTGATTAAATCCAGCAGACGATTGCCATCCACATGAACCTCGCTGGTGGGATAATTATCGAGGACTTCGATGATTTGAATCTCGTTATCATTAAGTGCAGAAGTGACTAGGGAACCCCGTAAAGCTTGCCGACTAGCAGTCCGATTGGGTGTATGGACAATTTCAGTCGCATAATCTAGCAAACTTTCGCCAAAAAAACTATTAAGAAATTTGGAAAGAAAGACGGCATCCACCGCTACCCGACGATTAAGGATTTTGCGGAATTCTTCGGGTTTTTGGTTAGCCATCTTTAATTGTGCCGCTAAAGCGGGGGCTAATTCGCCTGTTTCGCTCAATTGCTTTAATTCTGATACCGATACGGACCCTTGGAAGATGTAGTATTTGATGATAGCTGATTCGGCGGCTGACAAAGACTGACAAACACCGAGAAAGATAGATATTCCTAGGGGAAGTAAAAGATTTTTGAACATAAACCAAAGGTACAAAACAAGCGAAAAGCGGTCGGGATGATTGACTCATTCTAGCGGAATTGGTTGCCGCTTAGGAAAAACTTAAGACGGTGTTGATTATCTAGAGATGAATTTTTTAGTCACCCAACTAGAAGCGCAAAGCTGATAGCTTAATGCTAATCATTAATTTACATTCGCGAGAGGGCAGCGATTTTCGCTAGTTTATCTTTTTCCAAACCGTTGAGATCTTCTAGCTTTAACCATCCTTCCTTTAATAGTTGAGCAAAGACAAAAATTAGGGAAGTATAGCGATAGTCATATTTACCATCAATCTGATGTCGTCGGGCGCTTAGATAATCGTGCATTTGCCAGATATCATCTAAAACCGTGATCTGACCAGACTGTTCTTTAATATGTTCTATTAAAGTGCTAGTTTCTCGCTGATAGGCTTTTTGGAAAGCAGTTTGAGCAATTTCTTGTTCCGTATCTGACCAAATTATTTCACTCATAGGCATGATTTTAGTTTTAGGGATGATAATTTTGGATTTTTGAACTACCTCGACTCTTTTCGCCGACACCTGTTAAGAATGATGTTTAGTTATTCTTACCTAGATCGGAGAAGAAACCGGTGTATTTACCAATTTTTTTAAGTCAGCCTTTTAATTGTAGAAAAAAAAGAGTTCACTTGACAAGGAACTCTAATAAATTTCATCAGAATTTTTAATGATTTCTCTCAGTAGCTATTTAGCCACGGGCAAAGTTTAATAATTCTTTCGGAGAAGCTAATAAGTCGATCGCTACGAAGAAAATTTTATTATCAGGAGTTAGGAGGAAGCGCCATGCCATATTCATACCCACACCTGCACCAAACCAAGGAGTTTGTACTTTTCCCGTCACTTTAATCTGAGTAAAACCGTCATCGGCGGGTTCCACCACACCGCGTTCGGGGATTAATTTCAAATTTTGGCATTCTTCCCGGAAAAAGCGATATACTGCCTCTTTACCGACGACGGGACGTTGGAAAGGTGGTTGCAGAGCGCCGTCAGGGGTGAATAATTCAATTAACACATCAAAGTCGTTAGCGTTGAGGTTGTCCATATAGTTGAGGACGGTGGCATTGGTAACGCCTTCAATGCTAACTTTGGTCCGTTCGGCAATATTTTGGGGGGGAACCACGGGTTCGGAAATACGGTTATAATCGCCCAGTTTCTTGGGATCGTAGCCCATATCCACCACACAATTCCGCAGAACGGTGATTTGTTGTCCCGACTCTAATTTTTTAATCCCTTCTAAAACGGCGGTAGCATTAGCAGATAGTTGATAACCCTTGGGAATTGGGGCAACACTGCCATCTTCCATCCATTGTCCTAATTGATACCAGAATCCCAGTTTGATATTAGCAGACCAAGTGCTATAGGTGCGACAAATCGGCGTGTCAGCATGGTTGGCTAAGTCGCACATCACCTGCGATTGTTGCAAGGGTGACATCTGCCGAATTTCATTCATGGTTTTTTCGGCAAAGACCATACTAGCAGCGCCGGGGGCGGCAACGGTGATGGTTTTGCCCATTTCTAGGTAGGCAAACCAAATCAAGGCTAGTTGATCCTCGGTATTCAGCTGATTGAAACGCGCAATCGTGGCGGGAACCACATCCGCTGATAGCGTGTTGGGGAAAATGCTCCGCGCTGATTCGATCGTAAACGGCATAGATTCACCTTGAAGTAAAGTTTTGTATCAATTTACTGGCATTCTATCATATTGGCGACCCAAGGCAGCACCGATGAAGAAACTTTCAAAAAAAAGCTGTACTTTAGATCACACTTGCCCGGTATTATCACCAAATCTTAATGGTTGAACAACTGTTCCATCACTTATTTAGGGTTTGCGGCAAAAAGTTTTTCGTGGGGGCAGGGTGTGGGGTGTGGGGTGTAGGGTTTTTCAGGTGGTCAATTACCTAATTTTCAGGGAAAAAGTGCCTAAATTTTGGCGTTGTCAGATCGGAATATGAAGAATGAATTGCGACACAACGAAAGCTTTGCTCTTAAAGCTTTTTCAAGTCTGCTCTGACGCGCGATTATCTTCACACTTGACAACGCTTGTCATTTTTGGTAGGCTAGGGCGTAATTGCAAGCTCAACAACAATTTTTAGGAGGCACTTGCTCATGTCATTAGCAAAACTTATAAAAGCCTCCATCGGGGGGGGGTGATACTTATCAGTCTCTCCGTCGCCAGTGGAGTACAAGCGGCAAATATTACAATTCCAGTGGCCGTTAACAGCAAAGCTGGTCCTTGGCTTTGGAATAATACGACTCTGAATACAGCTTATAAATATGGAGTGAACGATCACATAGCTCCAAGTATAATCAATAGCAGTTCTGGGTTAGATTTTACCGCAGGGAATACTCTGACAATTAATTATCTCAATGGGAAAACCAATGCTTTTGGTTCTTCTCCTGAAGTAGATGCAAAAGGTTATTTCGGCTCTACATTTACATACATCACAAATAACTTTGGAGGGACTAGCGGATTACAGTTTCCCAGCAAATATATGACGGCTGATTGGGATACCTACCTAAATCAGCTAGTAGGTACGTTTGCTGATGCAACTGGAGCGATCATCGGTACACCTTTTGCTATTGGGTTAAGACGTACAGTTTCCATTCCAGTCGGTGCAACTCAGCTTCAACTAGGAATTAACGACGATATCTTCATCGATAATACAGGGGAATTAAACCTTGCCGTTTCCCAATCTGTATCCGTTCCCGAACCCAGCACAATTTTCGGCTTAGGTATATTGGGATTTGGTGCTTTCTTCCAGCACAACCTAGGGAAATCTAAAAAGTCGAATAAACAGGACAAGTAAACAATGTGAACTACTCTCAAGGTCGTTGAGAGCTTCCTGCTTCAATGGGATGTGCTTTCTACCTCGAAAGATAGCAAGTCTTACCTTCCCTCTACAGGCATCCGTCCTAGTTCCTAAGACCGTTCAGACCTCGGCGTGAGCTTTTGTCGAACGCTGATCTCACGGACGAAGCCCATACTTTTTCTGGTAACACGACCCGTCGAAGCTCGGTTATTGCTTAAGGAATAGTGGTCAAGATATATTCATTATAGCATCGGTTTTTGAGAATTGTCTATATACAAAGTCAGCATTCATGAGGGGAACCCTGGGGCGAATTACTTCGCCCCTTTAAAGGACTTGTCCCATCGCACTAAGCGCGAGGGACTTCTGCTGACATTCAGTTAAAAATTAAAAATGCAGTCAAGCGATCGCATTCTGAGGGTGGATGATGTGCTGGAAAATCTCTTACTCACTGAAGTTAACTCAACACTAACCTTGTTTGAGAATACTTGTCGGCAATTCCCGTCCATGGTTAATTAAGAAAAATAAACTGTAGCCAAATATACTTTTTTCCATGTTCTAATGGGGATAGATAGGGGAAAAAAAATCATGTCGAAATCACTCTTTACCGATGCCAGCAGTCGCCTAGAACGCGCCCTTAAGTATGTCTCCATTTCCGATGATGCGATCGAGCGGTTAAAATATCCCAAAGCTAGTCTCAGCATCTCCATACCCGTCCGTATGGACAACGGCACTTTAAGAATCTTCCAAGGCTACCGCGTCCGCTACGATGACACCCGCGGTCCTGGAAAAGGAGGTGTGCGCTATCATCCCAACGTCAGCATTGATGAGGTGCAGTCCTTGGCCTTTTGGATGACCTTTAAATGCGCCCTGCTGGATTTGCCCTTTGGTGGGGCTAAGGGCGGCATTACCCTCAATCCGAAAGAATTGTCAAAGGCCGAGTTAGAACGCCTTAGCCGGGGCTATATCGAGGGTATAGCCGACTTTATCGGACCTGATGTCGATATTCTTGCCCCCGATGTCTATACCAACGAGATGATCATGGGTTGGATGATGGACCAGTACAGCATCATTCAGCGTAAAATTAGTCCGGCGGTGGTGACGGGGAAACCTTTAACCATGGGAGGCAGTCGTGGTCGCGATACGGCCACAGGAACAGGAGCTTTTCATGTTATTCATTCTCTTTTGCCGAAATTAGACAAAAAACCCGCTAATACTACCGTGGCCGTCCAGGGATTCGGTAACGCTGGGGCCGTAGTGGCGGATCTCCTCGCCAAAGCCGGTTATCAAGTGGTGGCGGTAAGTGATTCCCAAGGCGGCATTTATCGGGAAAAAGGCCTAGATATTGCCAGTATTCGTCAGTATAAACAGGAACATCGCGGGATTACTGCTATTTACTGTCAGGATAGCGTCTGTCATATCGTGGAACACGAGGCAATTACTAATGAAGAATTATTAGCCCTAGATGTGGATGTTTTGATTCCAGCTGCCCTAGAAAACCAAATTACCGCCGCAAATGCCGATCGCGTGCGGGCGAAATATATCTTTGAAGTGGCCAATGGTCCGACTACCTCAGAAGCCGATCGCATTTTAGACTCAAAAGGGATTCTCGTTTTCCCCGATATTTTGGTTAACGCGGGTGGGGTAACGGTGAGTTATTTTGAATGGGTGCAAAATCGCAGCGGTCTTTATTGGCAATTAAACGAGATAAATGAGCGCTTAAAAGAAAGAATGGTGACAGAAGCCGAAAAAGTCTGGTCTTTCGCTCAGGAATTCGATATATCTCTGCGTACCGCCGCCTACGCCCACGCCATTGATCGTCTCGGTGAGGCCCTAGATGCGAAGGGAACCCGCGATTATTACCAAAATAAGACGGGAGCATAAAAGCCATTGTCTTTTTCAGGTGGGTTTGGCTCTAGGTTTGAAAAATCCCAGAAAAGCAGATTCCTAGCCAAAAATTAAGTTCTGGTCAGCTAAAAAGACCCTAGGCAACGTCGATTTATCCCGTCATTTGCCAAGTTATCTCTTCACCCGCTCGTAACGGCACCAGTCCAGATTCGGGAAAGGGTAATTCATCGGGAATGCGCCAAGGGGTTTTGGTTAAGGTGATTTGTTCGGTATTCCGGGGGAGTTGATAAAAATCTGGCCCGTGGAAGCTGGCGAACCCTTCCAGTTGCTCAATTGCATCAACGCTCTCAAAAGCTTCTGCGTACAACTCTAGGGCGTGCAGAGCCGAATAACAACCCGCGCAGCCACAGGAACTTTCTTTGCTGTAGCGAGAATGGGGCGCGCTATCGGTCCCTAGGAAAAACTTGGGATTGCCCGATGTAGCCGCTTGCAAAAGTGCCAAACGATGATCCTCTCGTTTCAAAATCGGCAGGCAATAAAAATGAGGACGAATGCCACCGGTAAAGAGAATGTTTCGGCTAAATAATAAATGTTGGGGCGTAATTGTGGCGGCGACATTGTTGTTAGCAGATAAAACAAACTTGACCGCATCGGCAGTGGTAATGTGTTCAAACACCACCCGCAGTTTCGGAAATCTTGTTATCAGTGGGATTAAGTGCCTCTCAATGAACACTTTCTCTCGATCGAACACATCAATATCGCCATCAGTCACTTCTCCGTGCAGTAGTAGCGGCATATCCAGCTGCTGCATCGCCTCAAAAACGCCATCGCACTTACGAAGGTCTGTCACCCCCAAGTCGGAATTAGTTGTCGCACCGGCTGGGTAGTATTTCACCGCTTTGACAAACTGAGAGGCTTTCGCCGCCATGATTTCTTCGGGACTGGTATTATCGGTGAGATAGAGGGTCATCAATGGCTCGAACTGTTGACCCTCTGGAACTGCCGCCAGAATGCGCTCGCGATAGGAGGCAGCATCAGTAACCGAGCGCACTGGGGGCTTTAAATTCGGCATGATAATGGCACGGGCAAACTGACGCACCGTATGGGGTAGAACCGCTTTCATTGCCGCACCATCGCGGAGATGAAGGTGCCAGTCGTCGGGTCGAGTTATTGTGAGTCTTCGCATTGTTCTATCATACAACGGTTAGGGATGCCACCGCCATCACCCAACACAAGGGTTTTAGTTGATTTGAACGAACCCGCGTTAGTCCCTACCCTCTCTGCGACGGTGATGACTGGCAGCTCGAACAGACTTAACTGTACGACTATTTTTCAATTTTATTGGTGAGAGTTCCCACTACATCAATACCGAGGGTTTGATGGACACTGGCGAGGAATTGATTGACGATTTCGGGATAGACTTTAATCAGGGTAGCGAGGGATTTACCATCACCATTATCAACGATATTAACTCGATCGAGGTGTAGGCGTTTAGGAATTTTGATCGCTTCTTCTAGGATAGTTTCTAACTGTTGAATCAAGAAAATTGCTGATGCTTCGCTGCCAGTATTTTGCCAGACTTCCGCAAATAATTCGTTAACCAAGGCTTCAGCTTTAGCATTTTCTTCAAAAATTGCCGCTTGTCCTCTAGCGCGAAAAGTTTCGGCTTCCTGCTGTGCTTCTGCGGGTAAAACCTCATCTGCTTGCAGACGTAATCTTTCTAATTCTGCCCTGACCTGTTGCAATTTTTCCTCAACTATAGCCCGTTTTTCCTTAGCAGCGGCGATAGTTATTTCTTCTTCCGATTTTGCCTGTTGTTCCAGTTTTGCCTTTAACTTTCTCAACTCGTTTTCTTGCTCTAAAATGATAATTTTATTGCGGGTTTTAGCCACGGTTGCCTGTTCCTCACATTCCGCTTCTATTTGTTCAGCTTCATTGAGGGCATTTGATTCGGCAATTTCAGCATCACGCATGACTAAAGCGATTCTTTGTCGTCCGATGGAGTTAAGATAATCCACGTCATCGGCAACATTTTGAATTTTGAGAGTATCAATTTCTAAACCGAGTTTTAACAGATCTTTACTGACGTTACTGGTAATACTTTCGGCAAATTTTAGGCGATCTTCGTTCACTTGTTCGGGGGTCATTGTTGCAACTACACCCCGCAAGTTTCCTTCTAAAGTTTCTTTAGCTACGCGAACAATTTGTTCTCGATCTCGGTCTAAAAAACGTTCGATCGCATTGCCGACTATTTCAGGTCTAGAACTAACTTTCACGTTAGCAATGGCCACTATATTCAGGGGAATATTGCCCTTAGAATAGGCATTTTTAATCTCAATTCTGATCGGGGTTGTGGTGACATCCATGCGTTTAACGGTTTCTAAAATTGGAATACGAATCGCCCGACCTCCTGATACCACTCGATAACCCACATCTTTTCTATTTTTTGATTTGCGTTTCATCCCACTCAGAATTACCACTTCATTAGGTTTACAAATACACAAAAAAGAATTGATAAACCACATCGCACCGATTCCCAGAAATATCAATAAAGCAATGGGAACACTATTCAATAATAAACTGCCAGCACTGTTGTTATTATTGTTGTCGTATTGATTGGGATTGATTTGGATGAGATAGGAATTATTTTGACTATTCATAGTTAGTTACCCTTTGGTCTAGAAGAAATTAAAAATCGCCTCTGATATACTTTTCCGCAATGACTAAAACTTTATTGTCTTGGCAATTGAGGATAAATGCTTGATCACCGACATTAAATTGTTCTTCCCCTTCCGTTATCGCTACTATATCGATCAGACTGTCCCCGACATTAACTCGCACTTTCCCCTTGCTATTTTTATCGAAGGGGATTTGAACAACTCCAATTAAACCGATGAGAGAGTGATAATCGACGATACTATTTACCTGTTGGTTAGAGCGTCTTAACTTGACTAAAATTAGGAGTAGAATAGCCAAACCAATACCTACCCCTAAAGAAATTACAACGATTGTGAGCAGTTGAGCATTCATAGTTTAGTTATTTACCGTTATGGTTGCCCCCAATCTAATTACCGTTAACTAATTCGAGACTTCGGCCATTTCAATCACGCGATCAGCATTATCTTTGACCAAAAAATTTAAAGGTTTATTGCGACGAACTTTATACTTTAAGCGTCGTGATTCCACCCGCATCAGAATTTGTTCTAAACAATCGTGATCAAAACAAACGTGACGATGACGATCCTTATAACCCGTGGTTGCCCCAGCAACGATGTGCAGTTGGGTATTTTTCTTTAACTGATACCATAAACCCTGGGGTTGATCTCCCAAAGAAGGGTTGGCAGTAGTCACAGCCGGATTACTAGACATATAAAATGGATCAATCATATTATTGCCCATCGTCTGCTCATAATTGTAATAGTAATGGAGGGGGACATCGGCCGTGGGTAAATTTAAAAGTCCTTCATAAAATTGTCGGGCTGTCTCCAAATCTGTCACCATGATTGTATGAACTTTTGGGGCGCTAGTTAGAAACATCCACATGGCTAAAGCATAAGCGGCCAGAAGCATAACCATAATCCCCTGGGTGGACAGGAGAGTATCAAGGGGTAGGAAAGCGCCGAAGAAAAGATGATTTATCAACACTGATGTGATCCTATTGCCTAAGAATTTCTATCATTCCCTAATTATAATCACGACGCTGAAACTTAAGTGAACAGGGTGAGGAGTGACCAAGTTCCGTACATTTGTATTAAAATGCTCCCTACCCAGTTTAAATGCAGTACAATTGACCTCAAATTCTCCTATGGGATGAATAAGTAGCTGGTTATAATTAAATTAAAAATGGATTTTAGGTTCGATCCCCCCTTAGTACTAGGGTTGATTCATAGTAGGGTTGATTCATAGTAGGGTTGATTCATAGTAGGGTTGATTC
>SFAU01000053.1 GCA_007096045.1 Microcystis novacekii Mn_MB_F_20050700_S1
ACTCCACAAAAGCGTTTAAACTCTTCTGGATTCAAATTTTTTACTTTTTCGTAAGTCATGGTTTTTTTGAGTGTTTTACTTTATTGTACATAATCAGTTCCTATTTTTGCAGGAGGTCTCTTAATGGTGAAGTACAAAGTTTTCCTTTGGGCCAGTCAGTTATCAGCTTTTTTCTCCCCGCTCCCTTCTCCCCACTTCCCCCCTGTTCACTGAAAAGGCTGCCAGGCACTCTTAATTGGAGGTGCGGGCAGCTTTAAACCTAGTTTTTTGGGGATTTAATCGGAAAAAATCAGGGTAAGACTTGGGTTTTTTCGATCAACCATTTATCTCCTTGCCGTACCAAATCATAGCGCACCTTCAAGGACTCATTATAGGAACGCTCGACAATTTCCTTGCCATTATCGAAATACATGGCCTTTTCGTTGACTGTCGCTTCCACCGTCGCTAAATTAGGATTTTTCGGATTATTAGTGACCGATCGCACATCCACTTGATGATCGTAGCGCCAATAGTTATTTCCCTGTAAAGCCGCCGCCCGTTTTTGCCAAATTTCCAAAGCTGAACCCGTTAAAACCTCTTTCAATGGCTCTTTTTGGTGTTCACTGCCAAAAGCGGCTGATTTTGCCCCTAACCAAGCTTGAATCGTCTCCTTGGCTGTTTCCTTGTCTAAGGGAGTCCTTTCCATCACCTCCGCGTTAGCCGAAGGAATTTCTAGTATGGGAGTATTTAAAGAAATCGGTAACTGTTCCCCTTGCAAGGCTGCCAAAGGAGATTGACTATCGACAATTGCCTTTACCCCCAAGGCCAAGACCGCGATCGTTCCCACTAATCCTACCCCCAATATTGCCACTCGATCGAGTCGTAGTTTTCTGCGGGCTGGTCGTCTCCGTTTCGGTGGGACTAGGGCAGTTTTTACCGTTTCTGGGGCTGCCGGCTGGGAGTTGCCCGCTGCTGGGTGGCGCGAGCGACGGGGACGACGACGGGGGGGATTAAGTGCCGGTTGATGCTCGGCTGCCGTCACCACCACATTGCCCTGAGTATAGGGGGTGAAAGTTTCCTCCTGAGCGGTGGCTCTCAGAGCAGGTACAGCAGTGCCTGTCCGCTCACCGTTAGCTCTAGCTAAAGACGGTTTTTGGGGACGAGAATGGGAAGAGTAAGCAGATTCCCTCATCGGTGTCGCTCCTGGCACTGGGTTTAAATGGGTGGGGGGGGTGTGGGTTTTGAGAACATTTACTTCCGATTCTAAAGGTTCGTTAATCTTTTCTTGAACCGACACGGGAACTTTTTCGTCAGGAAAGCCTGACAATTCTTCTAAATAATTTTGTACTTCTTCCTCGGCAAAATACTCTTTGAGTGAGGCTTTCCGCTCGACTAAATCACTAAAATGGCAGAAAACTTCCGTTTGTAACCAACGCTCACCGTAACGACATAACCCAGGTAGAAGATCGGGAGATTGCCCGGATTGTTCCTTAATATAATTTAATATTTCTTGCTCTTGACTTTTTTCTAAAATTGTGCCTGCCTGTTCGGTTTGACCGAGCAGTAGGGCGCAGATCGAGCGCTCGATGGAAACATCCTGATGTTTTTGTAATTGCTGCAGGCGATCGCTGGCTGCCACAATAGCGGCGGGTTGTTTTTGGGCGAAACCGCGGGCAATCAGGGCATAAACCAGCAGATAATTACCCACCGCCGAGGGGCGTTCTGCCTCTTTTGCCCAGATTTTCTCCTGTTCGGCCTGAGTTAAATAAACCCGTAACTGTTGAATAAAGCGTAAAAAATTATCCACCCCCAACCCAGAGCGATCGTCGCCCTGGCCATCGATGCCGCCGCGAGCGGCCAACATCTCCTCCAAGAGATTTAAGCCCCGCTGACGGGCAAGACCGGGGTTTTTTTCTTGGGATAACAATTCCAGAACCCGGTAGGGACGCAAGCGATCGCAATCATGACGGATCTCCCCGGCCACTTGCGGGAACATTTGTTCTTGTTCTAACCAAGTCAGGGCTTTGGCCGCGGTGCTGGCCGCCTGTTCATAATTTTTATCCTGCCAATATTCCCGACTTAATTCCCCGTAGGCCAAAGCCAAGGTTAAGATCATGTCTGGGCGGGTAGTTGGCTCCAAATCTAGATAAGTTTCGGCCAAACGAATCACTAACTCGTATTCTCCCAACTCTTGCAGGATGAGCAAAGCTCCCACGAGATCGGCGGGGGCAATGGTAATCTGGGCAGTGATATCTTCTGGGGAAGCCGCAGCCGCCTCCCCACTGGGAGAATCTAGGGTTTCGCCGCTGCCTTCCGGGTTGAGAAGCAAGGGATTGGGTCCGAAAAATTGAGCATCATAATCACGACGGCGATCCGCAGCACTTAACACTTGGTAAGCTTGATCTAACAAGTGCTGACGGGCAATGATCGCTGTTTGACTGTATTCTTGACGTGGCAATTGCCGTCCCCGGTCGGCGTGGGCCAAATCAATTTGCTCGGCACTCACCTGAAAAGGGATTCCCAATATCCTGTAGTAGTCGAGAGGAATGCGCACGGTTAGCTGTACCTCAACTCTGGAGAGTCCTTAGTGAATTAAGTGATGTAAGTGAGAGCGGAGCGAGTAAAATAACAAGATACCATCTTATCCTAGCCAATCTCTGACTGACTAAGATTAGATTTGAGAGAGAAAATACTAAGAACCCCTTGGTTTAAGACCAAAAAATTCACTGCCAGAATTCTCGAAAAATCTACCGCTTCCTCTCCCCTTGCCTTTTTGTTGTCTAAATGATACTACAGACCCTATGATTTCCGAACGTACTTTACCAACCTTTAATCCTGCTTCCATCATTATTACCAAAGCTGAAGGTCTTCGCCTATACGAGGATATGGTTTTGGGGCGGATGTTTGAAGATAAATGCGCCGAAATGTATTATCGGGGCAAAATGTTCGGTTTTGTCCATCTCTACAACGGTCAAGAAGCGATATCTAGCGGTATTATTAAAGCCTTGCGTCAGGGAGAAGATTACGTTTCTAGCACCTATCGCGATCACGTCCACGCCCTCAGCGCCGGAGTTCCCGCTCAAGAGGTAATGGCGGAGTTATTCGGCAAAGCTACTGGCTGTAGTAAAGGACGGGGCGGCTCCATGCATATGTTTTCCGCCGAACATAAGCTTTTAGGGGGTTACGCTTTTGTGGCCGAGGGGATTCCCGTCGCTACCGGGGCGGCTTTTCAGAGTAAATACCGTCGCGAAGCCATGGGTGATGCCAGTGCCGATCAGGTAACGGTCTGTTTCTTTGGCGATGGGGCGAGTAATAATGGCCAGTTTTTTGAGTGTCTGAATATGGCCGCCCTCTGGAAGTTGCCGATTATCTATGTGGTGGAAAATAATAAGTGGGCGATCGGTATGGCCCACGATCGGGCTACTTCTCAACCAGAAATCTATAAAAAAGCCAGTGTTTTTAGTATGGTCGGTGTGGAAGTGGACGGTATGGATGTGGTCGCCGTTCATGCCGCCGCCAGAGAAGCCGTGGCTCGCGCCCGCACCGGTGAGGGGCCGACTTTAATTGAGGCGTTAACCTATCGTTTCCGGGGTCACTCTCTGGCAGATCCTGACAAGTTACGCAGTGCTGACGAGAAACAATTCTGGGGCGAAAGAGATCCGATCACTCGCTTTGCCGCCTACCTCTACGAGCGAGATCTGGCGACGAGAGAGGAATTAAAGGAAATCGAGCAGAAAATTCAAGCTGAAATCGATGAAGCGGTTAAATTTGCTGACTCTAGCCCCGAACCCGATCCTAGTGAACTAACTCGCTTTATTTTCGCTGAAGACGAGTAATTTCAGTATTCAGTTATCAGCTAAAGAAAAAGAGAAACTAGGGGTAAACCCTGATATTCTAAACCCGGAAGGCTCCTGAACAGAAAAAACTTTTTTAACATCGATCGCGCTTGTTGCACAATGGAACAAACTGTCAGTTGGATTATTCCCCGTCATCCCCGTCCCGATTATCCCCTGTTTGTATTTTTACCCGGAATGGATGGCAGCGGCCAACTCTACCATCGTCAGATTAAAAACCTTGCTCCTTACTTCGATCTGCGTTGTTTGGCGATTTCCCCGCAATATCTCGGCGATTGGGAGGAATTAAGCGATTGCGTGATTGCTTTATTGGCACAGGAATTAAAGGGACAATCGAGAAAAGTCTATCTCTGCGGTGAGTCTTTTGGTGGCTGTTTAGCCTTGAAAATAGCGACAAAATCACCAAAATTAATTAAAAAACTGATTTTAATTAACCCCGCTTCTTCTTTTAATCAAAGACCTCTTTTAAGCTTGGGAATCGGTATCACCCAGATGATGCCCGATTTCATCCACAGCAGCTCGGCACTAACTATTTTACCCTTTATCGCCGCTCTGGGTCGAATATCCAGGGAAGATCGCCGCTCTCTCCTCAAAGCCATGCAATACGTCCCACCGAAGACGATTAGCTGGCGTTTATCCCAGTTACAACGGTTTCAGGTTAGTGCCAGCGAGTTAAAAGATATGCAATTGGAGGTGTTAGTGATAGCCAGTCAAGGAGATCGACTGTTACCATCGGTAGCGGAGGCTAAACGCCTAATTCAGCAGTTACCCGCCGCAAAATTAACGATTCTGCCCAATAGTGGTCATGCTTGCCTGCTGGAAACCGATATTCACCTCAAAGACATTCTTCATCACCATGCTTGTCTCCCCCGAAGCTTACCCGCAAAAAGTCACTGAGGATGGTTCTTATACCTTTTTTTCGACCGAATTCGGCGAATGTTATCATTCTACCTCCGGGGCAAGGGAAGAGGCTGAGAAAAAATTTATCCTCTCCAGTCGTCTGGCAGCGAAAGCAGACCAGAGCAATAATCTGAAAATTCTTGACATTTGTTACGGCTTAGGGTATAATGCCGCCGCAGCCTTAGCGGCCATTTGGCAAGTTAGGGGGGATTGTCGGGTAGAATTATTAGCTTTAGAAAGCGATCGAATGGTTCCCCTAGCGGCTATTAGAGAAAATCTCTTAAATAGTTGGAATCAACCAATTCCCGAATATTTAAATGATTTTGCCCATAATCACCGGCTAGACTTGCCTAATCTCACCGCTAAACTGTTAATCGGGGATGCGCGACAGACGATAACCAAGGTGATTGAGGCGGGTTTTCAAGCAGAGGCAATTTTTCTCGATCCCTTTTCCCCGGGTAAATGTCCGCAACTGTGGACGGTGGAGTTTTTAGCTTTAGTGGCCAAATGTCTGAGTCCGACGGGTTATTTAGTCACCTATTCCTGTGCTGCCTCGGTGCGAAGGGCTTTACAATTAGCAGGATTGCAGATTGGAGCCACCGATAGCGTCGGACGGCGATCGCCAGGGACAATAGCCAGTTTTTTGTTCTTACCCCCATCTCTATCGGCACAGGAACGGGAACACCTGCAAACTAAGGCCGCTATTCCCTATCGAGACGCGACTCTAACTGACCCAGCCGAAGTGATTATACAACGTCGTCGCAGCGAACAGGCTCTGTGTGACTTAGAACCGACTAGCCACTGGAAAAAACGTTGGCAAAGATCGTTTAATTCGATCGAAATCTCGGAATGAGATTAATGTAGGTAAGTAAGTAGTTATAATTAAATTGAAGATAGATTTTGCCTCTGATCCCCCCTTGATAAGGGGGGTGTCTGATAATTTTTAACGACTACCTACTTAATAGGACAAAATTAACTTCTCAGTTAGGATAGACACTCTTGCACTTAGGGACTTGCGCTTTGATAATGTACCTTTTGGGCGAATGCAGTTCGCCCCTACATTGTGGACAAAATCCGTTACTGTCGGGGTGCAAGGAACCTGCGCCCTCCGATAGATAAGGTTTGCTTATCACCCTAAGTAGAAAGACATTGGGCGATTTTTGTCAATTGTTTTCGCTCTAAAACGAACTAATCAATTAAATCTCTTGCCAAATAACGATTTAGTCGATTTATGCCCCCCTATCGAACCATACCAAGTAACGAAGAACCATCCTTTGAGTATAGGCGGCTACATATCAGGACAGTCAAGAGGCAAAAGGGGTAATAAATAATCAGTCTTTAAAAACAGGATTTGATATTACTACCCGGTGAGGAAAAAAATCGATCCGCCTCAAAACTCTGGCAAAATTTCACTTTTTTTAGTACAATGACCAAAAGTTAATTTACCCCTTGCCGAAAAATGTTAAAAATTCCTAATAAAGCCGCACTCTTAGCGGCTGCAGCCTTGCTTTCCTTGCCCAGCTTGCCCATTAAGCCTGTTTTAGCCCAAGCACCCAGTCTAGGAAATGGCATTCTCTGCGTTGCTAGGGGGAAGACAGACAAAGGAACGAAAATCTATTTTTATACCTCTGTCATTGATGACGCATCGATCCAGAGAAAACGGCCCGTTGCCGTAACGATAGTGGAATCAGTGACGGACATTGCCGAAGGAGACGTGGTGGTTATCGACAAAGAACGTCAATCTATCACGATTGATGCCTTTGGAGCGGCCACTCCCCCACAAATGCAACCCGTGGGTCTTGCTCTAACAACCTATCAGGGCAATAATACCTTTAAAGGCAAGAGTCAAGCTGGTACTCCTCTAAGCTTTAGTTTAGACAACAATGATCGCGTTTTTAAACTTCAGCACGGTAATGTCAACTATACTGGAGTCTGCCATTAATCTTGACAAGGGACAGATAGCTTGCTTGCAGACACGAGTTCCGGGTTGATTCCCCGTCTTCCCTCCTGACAATAAAACATGGTTGATGCCAGTGTCAAGCATACACTAACCAACACCCATCAAGATGACCTTCACAGATACAACAGAAACACTCATTGCCCAACCGGACATACTTAACGAAACCGCGGCAATTGTCCCCAAAGCCCACGAACCCTTCGACGTAGCTCGGGGCAAGTTTTCCCAGGACTATCAACTCCTTCACTCCCTCGAAGGACGCTGGCGGGTCAAGATCGAGCGCCTGGGTTACGATCCTGACTATGCCAGCAACTTAGTGGCAATATTAGAGGATAGTAATGTCATCGGACAAGTTCGCTGCAATGAGGCGGCTGAATCCCTGATTATTGAATACAATTACGAGGAAATTTCCCCCGAACAACTACGGGAATATATCTTGCTCTCGATGGAAGAGGCCGATCGCGGCTATCTCCTAACCGCCAAAGGAGCTACAGCACCACCATCCCACGAAATTAACTATTGGGAGCGGTTGGGCATTCCCGCTGCCAGTTTAGCCCTCGCTCTTGTCGCCTTTCCCCTAGAACTGCCCCCCTTGCTCGTTGGGGGCTTAATTTTAGCCGCCTGTCTGCCGGCCTACGGTCGAGCTTGGGAAGCCATCAGCGAAGAAAAACAATTGACCGTCGATTTCCTCGACTCCCTTGCCATCACCCTCAGCGCTGCCCAGGGCCATTTCATCCCCCCCGCCTTCATGATCAGTTTGATCGAATCTGGGGAAGTAATTCGCGATGTCACCGCTCGCTCTAGCGAACGCCAGACCCTAGATTTACTGGACAGTTTGGGCAAATATGCCTGGATCGAACAGGACGGCGCAGAAGTGCAAGTTCCCCTCAAAGACGTAAAAGAAGGCCATCTCGTCATCGTCTATCCGGGAGATTTAATTCCCATCGACGGCAAGATTATCCGGGGACAGGGACTAATTGACCAACAGAAACTGACGGGAGAATCGGTTCCCGTCCACCGGGAAGTAGATGATGAGGTCTATGCTTCCACCCTGTTAGTAGAAGGACAATTGGCAATTCTCGTGGAAAGGACGGGAAATAATACCCGCGCCGGGGTAGTCGTGGAACTGATGAAAGCCGCTCCCGTCCACGACACCCGCGTAGAAAACTATGCCGCCAAATTTGCCAACATTGCCGTGCTGCCCACCCTACTGATTGGGGCAGGCATTTTTGCTTTCACGGGAGATTTAGCCCGGACAACGGCCATTATCACCCTCGACTTCGGCACTGGCATCCGCGTATCTGTCCCCACCGCCGTCTTAGCCGGATTAACCTACGCTGCCCGGACCGGGGTTTACATCCGCAGCGGCCGGGCGATCGAAATGTTGGCAAAAGTCGATTGCGTCGTCTTTGACAAGACGGGAACCCTGACCCAGGGCAATGCTTCCGTCACCGACATTCAAGTTACCGCCGAGGGAGTTACCCCAGCAGAAATTCTCTGTCTGGCGGCCTCGGCGGAACAGGGGTTGAGCCACCCCGTCGCCCATGCCATCGTCCAACAGGCCCAACAACAGGGGACGGCAACGAAAACCTGCGAGGAGTGGGATTATCGGGTTGGGTTGGGAGTCGTTGCCCAAATCGAAGGGCGGCAGCTACTGGTGGGGAGCAGCCGCTTTATGAAAACGGAAGGGATCGACATTAGTGCCAGTGAGCAGTTTAAGACAGGAGGCGTTTCTCTGGCCTATGTGGCCCGGGATGGCATCCTAATTGGCGTTATCATGTATGCCGATCCGATCCGCACCGAAAGCCCCGGGGTAATTGCTGAGTTACACCAGCAGGGAATCAGCACCCATATGCTCACTGGCGATGTGCAGCAGGTAGCGGACGCGGTGGCGCAAGAGTTAGGAATGCGCCGGGATGAAGTCCACGCCCAAGCTTTCCCAGAACGGAAGGTGGAAGTGGTGCAGCAACTAAAAGCGCAAGGGAAAACCGTTGCCTTCATCGGCGATGGCATTAATGACTCGGCCGCCCTCGCCTATGCCGATGTCTCGATTTCCTTTGCCGCCGGGAGCGACATCGCTCGGGAAACTGCCGACGTGGTACTGATGGATAACGATCTCAGCGGCTTGACCCATGCGATCGGGATCAGCAAGCAAGTGATGGACATTATCTACCAAAATGCCTTAATTGTGGGAATTCCTAACCTGGGGGCGCTGGCGGTGGGGGTTCTCTTTGCCCTCGATCCGCTCCTAGCAATTATCATCAATAATGGTTCGGCTATTTTAGCCGGACTGAACGGCTTGCGCCCGGCTCTCGGTGGCGAGAAGACGACCTATCGAGATGCGGCGAACGTCTAACAGTCAAACAAAATCCAAAATCGAGCAAATTTGTGAGGTCTCATGGAATTTTTATTAGGTATTGAACCGATTTTCGCCCTAGGGGTTGGTTTGGCGGCACTGGCGATCGCTCCCGCTATTGGGGCCTTAAGCAACCCTGAAACTGGGGAAAAGGTCGCCGAAACCGGGCGCGACATGACCAAACAGGGAATCAAGTGGGGCGCAGAAGCCGCTGACACCGTGCAAACCTATCTGGCTGAGGCAAGCGAATCCTGGAACGATCTGGTAGCGGAAGCACAGGCCGAAATCAGAACCGCTAAAAAAGCTAAGGCAACTAGCCAAAAATAGACAGTTAATAGTGAACAACTCATTCAGGAGGTTTTTATGGAAGAATTACTGGTTGTTGGTGGCGTTGGAGTCGTCGCAATTTTAGTATTGGGTTCCCTAGTTAGTTTAGCCAGTCCCCAGACCGGCAAAGCTATTACAGATACAGGTCGCAATGCGGCCAAAAGCGGTATCAAATTAGGGATGGAAGCTAGTGAAAAACTGCAAGCTACTTTTGCCGAAGCCAGTCAATCTTGGCAAGATTTAGTGGCAGAAGCGAAAGCGGAAACAGCGGCGGCAAGAAATACGACTAAAATCGCTTCCGTAGAGGAAACATCCCAATCCTAATCCCTAATTGACCGATCGAGAAACCCACTCGATAACTGCAATCTTGTAGGGGGGGCATTTTCTTAGCCCCCTCCTTTAAAATCTCAAGGAAAGTATCAAGGAGAAGTTCGACAATGACCCGGGAATATATGCACGAACATTTGAAAGAGCTAATCGTTGAGAAGGCACTTCATCTCTGTTGCGACCCCATTGAAGAAATTGCCCGAGAATGGGCCCAAAAAAAAGACTTTAATCAAGGGGGAATTAATATTTTACAAGATACCCATCGCTATGAAAAGTATTTAGAAGAGGCCAAAGAAGTCGCCGACGAATTTAGAAAACATATCATTCAGTTTTTACCAGAAACTAAAAATTAGTCGCAGGGAAATGTGAACTCTCCTAACTTCAGTAATGGCAACTTAAAACTAGAGCAATTTTTAGTCTGTGGGTTAGGATATTTGGGACAGCATTGTGTCGTCGCACTCAAAGAATTCGCAGTCAATGTCTTGGCGAGCAGCGGGGATTTATCCCGCTTTTTCAAGACCTCTGCAATCCCTTCGGCTTTCAGCCAAGGGAGTCTCAATAAATCTACTGTAAAAGATGATAAAGTTCCTATTGTCAATGCTTATTGGCTAAATTATTATGCTATTTGGTGGCACGTCTGAATTTTCCACAAATGCTACCCCCCCAATCTCCTATCAAGTGGTTAGCTCACTTCCTGGGCGAATCCGCTTGCGCGTCCCTTCCCTGCGCCAAAACCTAACAGGACAAAATATTCTCCAGGGAGCGATCGCTGCTCTAGAAAGCGTTACCAGCGTCCGCATCAACCCCTTGGCTAACTCAATCATTGTCACCTTTGCTGAAGGGAAAATTTCTCCCGCACAATTAGAGCAAGAACTGGCAACCGCGATCGGCAAGGCCGCAGCTTCAGCGAACCCAGGGGCAGAAGTCCCCCAAAAAGCTGAATTCAAAGCGGAAAAACAAGTTCCTCGTCCCCCAGAAGAGAAATTGCCGGTGAGGGAAAATCTGGCCGATGCAAAGGTGGGACGGACCAAAACAGTGATCAGTCCCCAGACAGGGGAAAGTAAAGATGATAAAAATCCTCTAAACGAGATAACGAGCCAAACTTTAGTTGATCGGCAGCTGGAAGCCTTACCCGTCAATTCTTGGCAGCGCCAGTGTCAAGAGCAGGCTGAATCGATCGAGAAACTAGAAGACTGCCTCGCCGCCTTACAGCCGGTGGCAGCGATCGGTTCAGCTTGGCTGAGGCGGTGGTACGTCCACAGTCCGGCAACCATAGATTGCGCTGCCAGCACCGGCAGTGGTGCGCCGGTGGCCTTCCCCAAAACCCCAGAGTCTGAGGCACAATGGCAAGAGTTGGCAGCAGGGCAAAGGCAGGCGATCGCCGAATTGGAGCAATGCCTTACCGATGTGCAGCGCCTAGCCGTTATTGGAGAAGCTCGATTGAAAAAATATCGCAAATATAGTTATTTCAAATAAGAACGAGACACTAGGCGACACAATAAGTACGAATAATTTCATCAAGGGGTGTACCCACAGGAGCATACATTCTTGCCCTCTTTAATGCACTAAAATCAT
>SFAU01000054.1 GCA_007096045.1 Microcystis novacekii Mn_MB_F_20050700_S1
CGAGAATTGAGAAAGCCATTGTTGTTGAACGGATTGTGCATCAACAGAGGGTTTGAGCCTTTTGCTCTTGCGCTTGGTTTCCTTTTCTTCTCTTGAAAGGGAATCAAAACCTTTTGACACAATAATCTGTTCGTGGAGAAGACGTCTTTTTTCCTCTAGCATATTATGTCATTTTTTTTCTTGCGCTTACCCTGCTTTGATAGCCGCCATCATTCTTTCGATGACATCGAGGGTATCATCTTGGTCCCCCGCTACAAAACTTTTGGCCCAAGCTGCCAAGCTGCCGTCGGCATCCTCGGCGTGGGGTGGGGACGCATAAACACCACTAGATCTAACCATTCATCGGGGGTGTACTGGATGGGAATTTCGATCGCCCGTTGAGCGAGGGGAAAATCAGCGATCGCTTTTAAGCCAAAATGTTCCGCCCGTAATCGACAGGTAACGATTAATTCTGACGCTGCTTCAGCGAATTCAAGCTCTACCACATTGTTAGATAGCGTATCCATAGTCCAGCGCGTTTTGGCGGCAATATTCGCCTCTACAGAATAACTGATAATTCTTTCACCGTGACCAGCGCTAGGCAAAAAAATCGCCCGATGTTCTCCAAAAGTTACCAGTTTACGATAATGATAGGCGGTGATGTGTTCCAAGTCGTAGATGACACTCATCCTGATTATCCTTAATAATAAGCTGGTTATAATTAAATTGAAGATGGTTCCCCCCTTGATCCCCCCTTGATAAGGGGGGTGTCTGAGAATTTTTAACACCCACCCACTCAGTCACTGATGACTGATAACTGATAACTGAAATGACCTCTGACCCGTTCCTCGATCGAGCTTGGAATACCGAAGACCTAGAACAAGCGCTTCGAGGTGTCGGCACTATTCAAGAAGAACTCAACTATAATCAGGCGCGCAATTCTTTGAGCAAACTTGTTGAGCGTCTGGATCTTACCTCGATCGAGAAAATTGGTCTAGAAGCGGAGATCGATCGCCTAGTGGCCCTGCTAGAAAAACTCGATCGCTCCCTGATTCAAATTGCTGCTTTTGGTCTGGTGGGCCGGGGAAAATCCTCGATTTTAAATGCTCTGGTCGGTCAAGAAATCTTTACAACCGGTCCTCTACACGGAGTTACCCGCACCATTAAAGGGGTAAATTGGCAGTTAAGCAGTGATGATACTTTCCCCAATCTAGCGCGTCTGACCCTGAACGGCCATGGTAATGCTCAGGTGCAATTGCTTGATACTCCCGGTATTGATGAGGTAGATGGGCAAACGAGGGAAATTCTCGCCTGTCAGGTGGCGCAGCAGGTGGATTTAATCCTTTTTATCATCTCTGGTGATATGACCAAAGTGGAATTTTCCGCCCTGGCCAAGTTGCGGGAAGCGGGAAAACCGATGATTTTGGTCTTTAATAAAATTGATCAGTATCCGGAAGTCGATCGCCTCGCTATCTATGAGAAAATCGCCTCAGAACGGGTGAAAGAATTACTCTCCCCCGATGAGATCGTTATGGTGGCGGCCTCTCCCCTCCTGGCGGAGACGGTTAAAGGGCAGGATGGGCGGATAAAAACGCAACGATTTCGAGGAAAACCCCAGATAGAAGCCCTGAAACTCAAAATTTTGGAAATTCTAGAGCGAGAGGGTAAATCGCTGGTAGCACTCAATTCTATGCTGTACGCGGACGCGGTAAACGAGCAAATTGTCGCCCGCAAAATGGCTATCCGTGATCGCGGCGCTAATCAATTGATTCAAAAAGCAGTGATGATCAAAGCATCTGCGATCGCTGTGAATCCGGTGACGGTGTTGGACCTGTTTACGGGGGCAGTTATCGATCTAGCCATGATTCTCGCTCTTTCTCGCTTATACGGCATCGATTTAACTCGTCAGGGGGCGATCGCTCTTTTACAAAAAATTGCCCTCAATATGGGGGGCATTAGTGCCAGCGAATTTTTAGCGGTTTTGGGCTTAAGTTCCCTAAAAGGATTACTCGGTCTCTCGATTCCTGCCACTGGCGGCATTTCTCTCCTTCCCTATACTTCGATCGCCCTGACTCAAGCGGGGGTTGCCGGTGTATCCTGTTACGCGATCGGCCAAGTGACGAAAACCTATCTCGCTAATGGGGCCACTTGGGGACCCGATGGCCCGAAGGCAGTGGTGGCCAGTATTCTCGATTCCCTCGATGAAACCTCAATTCTCAACCGGATTAAGCGGGAATTAGGCTCAAAATTGGGGGGTGGGGGACTTTTCAGTGATCAGTAAACAGTGAACAGTAATCAGTGAACTGAAGGCAAGAGGCAATAGGCAACAGGCAATAGGCTCCAAGAAAGAATCTGGCAATTCTCCTACCTAAAAAGAAGGTTAGAAACTGAGTAGATTAAAGCTTTTAGCTTAACAAATTGGGTTTTAGATTCGGCCCTTGTGAACTGAAAACTCAAATCTGATCAGTGATCACTGATCACTGACTCGATCAATCCAAGAAATGCTTGCTATGGACGATCGCCGCTATAATAACCACTGACCCTTGAATTTGATAGATCAGACGGTAGGCATAGGCAGACTTTTCTCGGATGGTTTCATCGCTAAATTCGGCGCATTTTTTCGCTTCTAGGGGACAATTTTCTAAAGAATAGCTGATATCAAGAATTCGGCGTACGACGGCCGCCGCGTAGGAAGGGGAATCGCGACTAATATAAGATGCGATCGCAGCCACGTCTTCAATTGCTTTGGGCGACCAGACAAGGCGATAATTCACTCGATCAGCCATTTGTTTAAAAGACCCTCAACTTCTTCTTGGGGGATTGTATTCTCTAGAGAAGCATCGCTCAAACTTTGACGCACCTTCTCCAGAACGTATAAATGATACTGAATATCTTCAATTGAACAATCATCTGGTAATTGATTCAAGAGGGATTCAACTTTTTGTCTAATGCTATTCATACAAGTTTGACCGAAGTTTTTCAGGAAAAGTATAAATTTAAATTATCTATCAACTATCATTTATAGCATTTATCTTAATAGTGAGGTACGAAGTATCTGGTTTTAGGAGACAGGGAACGGTTAACAGTAGCTGGTCGCCAAGAGATAATGCCAAATCCTGTCATACTTCATCTTTATGAGAAACGCTATATCATAGATAGAAAACTAATAGTTCCGCATCCCATCTTATGCCATAGTCCCCAGAAAAGCGAGAAAAAGTTAAGAATAGATAAGGTGATTATCTAGCTTTTGTAACATTGGGGCGGGTATTCTGTTAAGAGTACTTAATAATTCTCCTATCTGCTCAATCCCCGCAACTTTTAGGGATTATTGGCCAATAAGCATCTAGCGGCCACAAGACCCCCCCCAATCGCAGAAATTTTTTGTTACATTAGTTGACAGTTCCCTCAACGCCCCAGTGGGTTATTAATTTTAATGTCTTCTTCGGTTCCTTCGTCGGATTTTATACCCTTAATCGGTCAAGAAACAGAAATCTTTAACTGGGCAAAATCCCATTATCGTAACCATACCTTTGCCAAAGATGAAAAAGTAGCCACGCGCCCCGGACTATTATACTTTGTGGAATCTGGGGCGATTCGTATTGTTGGTAAGGCACAAGTTAACGTTATCGACCAAAAATCCGCCCGTCAACTACCTATTGCCGATAGTGAGGAAGTATTTCTCGGTTTTGTGGGTGCAGGTCAACCTTTTGAGATTGTTTCTCAATTTCCCTTTCAATTACAAGCCCAAGCTCATCTAGACGAGACCGAGTTAGTCTGGTTATACTGGGAAGACCTAGAACAATGGCCGCAATTGCGATCGGCTATTATGGAAACTTTTCGCCATCAATACCAGCGTAAGTTATTTTGGTTGAGTATTCTCGGTCAAAAACGCTCCCTCGATCGATTAATGGGGTTCTTGGTTCTATTATTGGAAGAATACGGTCAACCCTGTGTGGAAGGCTATTATCTTCCCTATCCCCTAACTCACGCTCAAATTGCCAGCGCCATCGGCACTACCAGAGTAACAGTAACAAGATTAATCGGTAAATTGCGACAACAAAATTCGATCTTTTTTAAGCAAGATAATCTGATCGGATTGCCCAGTTTGTTTTTGAGTCAGAATTAATTTTTCTGCCGCTGGCGTTGCTGAATCAAGGTATGAAGACTGCATATCTCTATCTTCTACATAGCCACAGTGGGGACAAACATGGGTTCTTGTCGATTTGGACATAATAACCATCTGCTCGTTTAACAATCCTAACTCGTTTAATTTGGTCTATAGGGTAAAAGTTTAAGTCTCTAGTTCCTTTTAGTTTAACCGTCCCAATGTTTTTCTTATCTGTGAAAGTAATTTTCTTTCTATCATCCGATAATTTCCATCCGGAGTTTTTATATTCCACAGACCGATTATTTTTCTGAAACTTGGGATAACCTTTTTTACCTTTAACCTTTTTCTTACAATTGTCGTAGAAACGTGCAATAGCTGACCATGCCCGTTCGGCCGATGCTTGTCTAGCAGTAGAATTTAGAGTATCGACAAACTTAAACTGTTTGGCGAGAACTGCACAATATTTATTGAGAGAATATTTATCAATTTTGTCTTCTCTCTTGGCATCCATCCAAAGCCTTAATGCTTTGTTTCTGATGAATTGTACTGTACGAATAGCCTCATCAATGGCAGAACATTGACTTGGTTTGACCACTGCTTTCATTTCTAAGAAAATCATTGTTTATCGACCTCAAACAACTTATTTTATCTTAATTTTTATAGCACAAATTGTCAAGATTTTAGTTGACATTGAGCCTTTACATTGAGCCTGTCGAAATGTGTCGAAATGTGTCGAAGTGCTGTCTTATACTGGTCGGGGTTTCATCCCGTCGCGCTCAAGCGGGGGTCTTCACCCCGACATCTGTGATAAAGGCCGATGTGCTTTTTTCTTGACTACAAACTATCACAACTCCCGCTCGCTCTTCAGTGGCGATAGGGGTCAGTTTTTGGGGTTATTAGTTGAAATTTCCCGATCTCCTTGCTTAACCTTTGTTAAGTTTGACAACTTTTAATTTATTATTAACTTGTTATTAATCTTTTTCTGATCTCGGCTTTTGATGATTCTTGATATAGGCAGTTTAGTCTTAGTACGCTATCCCGATTACGCTGCCGGAAGACTGGGATATGTGGAAGCGAGGGAAACTGGGGGAAGATGGTTAATTCGCTTAGACCGTTTCGACAAGGAAAGACAAACCCTATTGCTTTCCCTAGAGGAAACCGATTTTGAGGTCCTACGTTCTCCGCCAAATTAACGTCGCCCCAACAATTATATCTGGTTAACGTCTTTTGTTGCAGAGAAGTCGGTCGGGTTATCCTAGAAAAACGCTCACTTCCCTCTCTAATTGTACATTCTACCGTATTCAAGTAAATCGTCCCCAAATCCTCCAATAAAGTCCGAAAACTATGCACAGGGATGTTCTCTTGATTCCGTTTTTTTCTCTCTTTAGATTGCACCGATTCACTGCGACCCGCTTTAATCACATTAAGAGAGCTATCATCAATTTTCCTCTTTGCTAGCTACCAAGCTGATCATTGGGTCTGATGACACCATTGTTACTCCGGTGTGAGTTCAGGAGTCTTTCGGGTTTAGAATATCAGGGTTTACCCCTAGTTTCTCTTTTTCTTAGAGGATGGCGTAGCATCCTTCAGCAGCTGATAACTGATTAACTGAGCCAAATTTTTAGGCTGCGGCTAAATTAGCAGCCACGAAATCCCAATTAACTAACTTGGTTAAAAAGTCGCTGATGTAATCGGGACGACGATTTTGGTAGTCGAGATAATAAGCGTGTTCCCACACATCCATAGTTAAGAGGGGAACCTGTCCGGCGGTTAAAGGATTGTCAGCGTTGCCAGTTTTGGTGACTTTGAGAGTACCGTTATCGAGAACCAACCAAGCCCAACCGCTACCGAATTGAGTCGCACCCGCAGTTTTGAAAGCTTCGACAAATTTCTCGAAACTACCGAAATCTGCCTGAATTTTAGCGGCTAAAGCACCGGTAGGCGCGCCGCCACCACCCGGTTCCATGCAGTTCCAATAAAAACTATGATTCCATGCTTGGGCGGCATTGTTGAAAACCCCAGCTTTAGAAGCATCACCGGCAACCTTAACGATAACTTCTTCTAAAGAGAGAGCATCGAGTTCCGTATCTTTGACCAAACCGTTATAGTTATTGACATAAGCGGCGTGGTGCTTGTCGTGGTGGAATTCTAGGGTACTTTTGGTGATGCAAGGCTCTAAGGCAGTGTAATCGTAGGGTAAAGGGGGAAGTGTGTAAGCCATCTGTTGTTCTTTATATCCTCTCTTGAGAGCTTGTTTAAGTTAGTGTTGATAAAACTTTACATCCTCGATCATAGCACCGAAGGAGACTTTATCGGTGATCAGTGATCACTGATTCAGAGCAGCTTTTTTCTCCCTTCTCCCTTCTCCCCCATCACTCCAACCCCAACCCCCCACTGATAACTGATAACTGATAACTGAAAAATCCTCCTATCGACCATCTCCTAAATCCTGAGAAGATTACCAAACAATGTTAGAATAATTCCCGTACTGTAGGCGCTTGCAGATTCTTGTGGGCGTGGCAGGGCAGGCGAAAAACAATTCCGTTAGGAATTAGACCAAAAAAGCTCCACTGGCAACAGCAGTAGATTTTATCTCACTGGGTTGACTGGTTGGCACTTCCTCAAATTACGGATCAATACAAAATTATCATTTACAGATCTTTCTTGGTAACTTATGGCACAGCGTACACGCTTAGGTGAAATCCTTCGTCCCCTCAATTCGGAATATGGTAAAGTTTCTCCCGGTTGGGGAACTACCTTGCTGATGGGAGTGTTTATGGCTCTGTTTTTAGTCTTTTTGCTGATTATTTTACAGATCTATAACTCCTCCCTAATTTTAGAAGGATTTAATGTAGATTGGGGTCAGTAAGCAGATTCCAACAATCTTGTCGGCATTTTTGGCCGCAGAATTGTCCCTCGGACTTTGGCAGGTGGGTTATTGCCCACCGCGAGTTTTTTATTAGGAGCAATAAAGATGAATATTTTTGGGATTGGATTGCCGGAAATGGGGTTAATTCTCTTGATTGCCCTGCTAGTTTTCGGACCGAAAAAATTACCAGAAATCGGTCGCAGTTTAGGCAAAACGATTCGAGGATTTCAAGAAGCATCCAAGGAATTTGAAAGTGAATTTAAGCGAGAGGCCCAGCAGATTGAAGACTCGGTAAAAATCAAAGCTCAATTAGAAGAAAGTCAATCTCCTAGCGATCACACTCGTTCCAGTTAAGAACTGTGTAGAGATGTAGAGTAGATCAAATTCGAGTCTATCCGCTAGATTAACATCGAGAATGACCAAATCGAGATTAAATTGGCAGTTTTACCATCAGCCATCACTTCTACTTGTTAGTTTTTTGGCTCGAGAAAGCGGAAAATCAGGTTTTGGAGCGCAAAATCGTCTTTAAACATGATAATTTTGGCAGCAGTCAAGGCCATAGTTTCGATGAGTAGGCAGTCCCGATGAAAAAATTTTCACCACCAGAGATGAAAGAGGTTTCTTTCCCTACACCCCACACCCCACACCCTACACCCTCTTTCAAGTCAGAATATACCATTAGTTTGAGAATTCCCAGACGGCCAGGAAAAAATGACAATTTCCTTGCTATAAGTATTGTAGATGTCAAGAGTGTTAACTGAATGTCTATAGTGGTATCCCCCGAACAAGTCCATCAAATCGTCAACAACCTCCATCACGATCCCTTTGAGGTTTTGGGGGCTCATCCCCTAGAAGAAGACGGAAAAGTGAATCAATGGGTTGTTAGAGCCTATTTACCGAAAACCACGGCCGCTTGGGTTATTTTACCGTCCCAAAGACAAGAATATCCCATGACGACCGCTTATCACCCCCATTTTTTCGAGTGCGTTATCGATAGCGGTGAACTGAACAATTATCAATTACGCATCCACGAGGGAGAACAGGAACGGGTAATCTATGATTCCTATGCCTTCCGTTCTGCCAAACTGAGCGATTTTGATTTACATTTGTTTGGAGAGGGCAACCATCATCGCATTTATGAAAAATTAGGGGCGCATTTAGCCGAAATCGAAGGTATTAAAGGGGTTTATTTTGCCGTTTGGGCCCCTAATGCTCGCAATGTCTCGATTATTGGTGATTTCAATAACTGGGATGGTCGTGATCACCAAATGCGGAAACGTAATAATATGGTCTGGGAATTGTTTATCCCGGAAATCGGTGTTGGCACTAAATATAAATACGAGATCAAAAATTGGGAAGGTCATATTTACGAAAAATCTGATCCCTACGGTTTTGCCCAAGAAGTACGCCCGAAAACCGCCTCGATCGTGGCCAATTTAGATAGCTATACTTGGGATGATAGCGATTGGATGGAAAAACGCCGCCATAGCGATCCTCTAACTCAACCGGTTTCCGTTTACGAATTACACCTCGGTTCTTGGCTGCACGCTTCTAGTGCCGAACCACCCCGTTTACTTGCCGGGTTCGGGGAAGCGGTTCCCGTGTCGGAATGGAACACTGGGGCGCGCTTTTTGAGTTACTACGAGTTAGCCCAAAAACTGATTCCCTACGTTAAAGAATTAGGTTACACCCATATCGAATTATTACCGATCGCCGAGCATCCTTTTGATGGTTCTTGGGGTTATCAAGTGACGGGTTATTTTGCCCCCACCAGTCGCTACGGCAATCCTGAAGATTTCATGTATTTTGTCGATCAATGTCACCAAAATGGCCTTGGTGTGCTAGTGGATTGGGTCCCCGGTCACTTCCCCAAAGATGGCCACGGGTTAGCTTTCTTTGATGGTACTCATCTTTATGAACACGGCGACCCGCGCAAAGGGGAACACAAGGAATGGGGAACCTTAATTTTTAACTACGGTCGCAACGAAGTCAGAAATTTCCTAGTCGCTAATGCCCTATTTTGGTTCGATAAGTATCATATTGACGGTATTCGCGTGGATGCGGTGGCTTCCATGCTCTATCTCGATTATTGTCGTAAAGATGGGGAATGGGTGGCCAACGAGTACGGTGGCCGGGAAAATTTAGAGGCTGCGGAATTCCTGCGTCAAGTCAATCATGTAATTTTTAGCTATTTCCCCGGAATTCTGTCTATTGCCGAAGAATCCACCGCTTGGCCGATGGTGTCCTGGCCCACCTATATGGGCGGTTTAGGCTTTAATTTGAAGTGGAATATGGGCTGGATGCACGATATGCTCGATTATTTCGGCATGGATCCTTGGTTCCGTCAATTCCATCAAAATAATGTCACTTTTAGTATGTGGTATAACCACAGCGAGAATTATATGCTGGCTTTGTCCCACGATGAAGTGGTTCACGGCAAAAGTAATATGATTGGCAAAATGCCGGGGGATGAGTGGCAAAAATTTGCCAATGTCCGGGCATTATTTAGCTATATGTTTACCCACCCCGGTAAGAAAACTATGTTTATGAGCATGGAATTTGGCCAGTGGGGTGAGTGGAATGTTTGGGGTGATTTGGAGTGGGGTCTTTTGCAGTATCAACCCCATCAACAGCTAAAACGCTTTTTTACTGATTTGAACGCCACCTATAAGAGTGAACCTGCTTTATATACCCAGGATTTTGGTCAGGATGGCTTTGAGTGGATCGACTGTAGTGATAATAGTCATAGTGTCGTTTCTTTCCTGCGCTGGAGCAAAAATTGGCAGGAGTTTCTGGTGGTGGTCTGTAACTTTACTCCCCAACCCCACAGCCATTATCGCGTTGGTGTACCCCATCCCGGTTTTTATCAGGAAATCTTTAACAGCGATGCGGGTAAATATGGCGGTAGTAATATGGGCAACCTTGGCGGTAAATGGTCGGAGGAATGGTCCTATCATAGCCGTCCCTACTCGATTGATCTTTGTTTACCACCTTTAGGGGTTTTAGTTCTCAAAATCGATCCTCATGCTTCTGGGGAATAGGGAAGCTTTTTTCAGTGATCAGTAAACAGTAATCAGTGATCAGTGAACTGATTACTGGGCTCTTCTCGACTTTGTGTGATAATCAGTGTTTATCGTTCGGATGAGTCTTGCTAGGCAAGGATTTGAAGACTATCTTTCCAGAAAGTTATCCCTATTCTTCCTCCTTCCACACAGACAATTAATTACACATATCTAACTACCTCTTGCATGAGTGCCTATCCTAACCAAGAAGTTAATTTTGTCTTATTACTTAACTGATAACTGGTAACTGATAACCCGCATCTGGTAACTGGTAACTGGTAACTGATAACTGATAACTGATAACTGATAACTGATAACTGGTAACTGATAACTGACTAACCCCTAACAAAAAAATTTAGAGGCCATCTTCCGGAAAGTGGCCTCTTTTTGGGGTTAATTTTCCAGAAACTATTAAGTTGTTAGATTAGCGAGCAGTGTTTGCACCCATTCTTGAGCGAGTTCTTCCACGCTGCCATTACTATCGAGATGGCTAATACTAAATCCCTTGAGTAACGCACAGAAAACGGGTTTCTCCGAGAAACCCGTTTTCTACTCATGTAATAGGCAAAAGGATCAATAGATAATCAGTCTTTAATAACAGGATTTAGTCTGAACAGGTACAGACAAGAAAGTGCAGAAAGTGGGCATTTTCCTCCGTCGAGCATCAAAACTATAAACAAGCAAAAGTATCTGTATATTTAGTGACTAAATAAGACAGATCCGCCCTAGATGCAGACCGGGCAAAAGACGGTCAAAAACTAACCCATCAGGATCACCGTATCGATGACGTGGATCACACCATTATCTGCCTCGATATTGCCCGCGACCACCGTGGCATTTTTCACCTCAAAACCTTCGCTACAATCGACGGGAATCGGGGAACCCTCTAGAGAAGTCACTACAGCCAATTTTGCCAAATCTTCCTGCATATATTTGCCCGCAACGACGTGATAGGTGAGAATTCGGGTTAATTGGGGGATATTCTGCACTAGAGTTGTAATCGTCCCGGAAGGCAATTTGGCAAAAGCTTCATCGGTGGGGGCAAAAACCGTGAAGGGACCGGCACTTTTCAGGGCATCCACAAGATTAGCCGCTTGTACCGCCGTTACTAGAGTTTGAAAATTATCGGCACTGACGGCAATATCGACAATATCTGCCATAAACTTGACTCGATCCTTAAAAAAATTATCTATTTCAGATTTTAAACTTAATCTTGTCCCAAAGATCACTTTAGCAAATTGTCTGTTAAAAGCTGATAGAGGAGACGAGTCTCGAAAAACAGCAAACGACACAATCCATCTTTCCCCAGTGCCTTAAAACTTGGTAACTCTTGGTTAACTGCGATTTTTTGCCCAGTTTTCTCGTCTCGAGCAAAATAGGTGTGATTTCTGGAATTTAACCAAGAGTTTTTAAGTTTAGCGATAATCTCAGTTTTAGCGGGTTTATTCGGACAAATAGTCACCATTGCGTGAGC
>SFAU01000055.1 GCA_007096045.1 Microcystis novacekii Mn_MB_F_20050700_S1
CCATCTCCAAGTCGTTCGATAACTTATTCTTGTTTTTTTGCCTAGTCTGATAGTTTCCTGTCTATATATTACCATGCCTGACTATATATGACTATATTTGTATTGAAACTTTACAATACTCCCAATTCTGAGGAAACTTTCTCGATCGATCAACAGACAGCCTGTCAAATACAGTTATCAGTCATCAGTTATCAGTTATCAGATGTGAGTTTTCAGTTCACTGATTACTGTTTACTGTTCACTGTTCACTGAAAATACACCCTACACCCCACAACCTAGGACCGGTCTATGTCTCTAGAGGTCGGGGCTGCGATAAGCTGATAAAGGAAAGATTGTCACCGAGCAATTATGATGGCGTTAATCGCTAACGCAGTTGACACCCGATAAATGATACAGGAGTTATCTATGGAAACTATTTTTATCCCCCACCTCCTCAAATCTCCTGATCGACAAAGAGTGATCATCATCGATAATTTTATCCCCAGTCTAGAAACCTTGACACCGGTGCGGGGAACCTTGCTGGTTAGACATGGGGGCAATTTTTTGGAAGTATCGGTGAAAGCAGAAACCATCGTCACCTTAACCTGCGATCGCTGTTTACAACAATATAATCATCGTCTGCAATTAAACACTTCCGAATTAATCTGGCTAGACAAAAATAAAGACTACGATAACTCCTATCCTCTAGAGCGAGAAATAGCCTACGAAGACCTCTCGGAAACCCTCGATCCTAACGGGGATTTTGACCCGCAAATGTGGTTATACGAGCAGTTATGTCTAACTTTACCCCCCCGTCAACTCTGCGGAGCCAATTGTCAACCCCCTGATTTTCTTCTTCCAGAAAAGACTGCCATCGATGGTCGTTGGGCCTCCCTAGAATCCTTGAAAAGTCAGTTATCTCAATCGCAAAATTGAGCTTTGATGCTGATTTTGTTTCGGGTTTCGATCCCAGAGAAAAGCGATCAAAACCCGATTTTTTACTGGCCCCAAATCTTTTTCAGGACAGTTTCGGGGGTAATATCAGCGACTTTTCCCGTATTAGCTTCAATATATCGATGCAGCTCTCCCCCACTCGGTAAAACTCTCTTAGACAACGAAGGAACCACCAGAGAGAGGGTATAGGTTCCCACGGCCACGGCCAACTGTAAAGGGACACTTTCGGTAGCTAACAATAAATTAGCACCGGCGATCATAGCCGCCATTTTACCGATATCGGCCGTTCTGGACACTTTTAAGTTATTATCCATGGCTTTGAGGGCTAAAACCCACGCTTCATCCAGATCTCCCTCGATCGCTACAATTGGCAAATCCGGTTGTTGATGGCGAATGCCTTGGATAATTTCTAGCCAACTCTCTAGGGGATAAAGCGTTTCCAGTCCTTGGCTGATGCTGAGATCGCTACCGCCGGCGTAGAGGAGAATATAGCCGCTATCCTTAATATTGAGGCGTTGCTGCTCCATTTCCGCCCAATTTATATCATCCCGATTCAAGGTTATTTTTAAAGGTGGACAGGGTGCGGCAATCTTTAACCCTTTGACCAGTGCGTGATAATTATCCGCTAGATAGCCTTCCGTTGGCCGGGGTACTTGTTGCGATAAGAACCAGCTGCCATTATTTTGATAACCTATACGGTTAGGAACACCATTTAACCAGAGTAAAAGGTTGATAGCAGAACGATTGGTGAGACTAATGGCGATTTCGTACTCCCGGTCTCGAATTACTCCCAAAATATTTAAATAATCCGCTAATCCGTACTGATCTCGATAGTCAAACAAAAGCACTTCCCTAACCTGCGGACAGAGACGATAGGCAGCTTTTGCTCTAGGTTCGACCAAAACATCGATTGTGCCTTGGGGGTAAGTTTGCCAGAGGGTTTCTAGAGTGGGAAAAAAGAGCAGTTGATCGCTAATTCCTCCCGGTACAAGGGTTAATATTCGCATTTTATCTAGATATACCTGAATCGATCAGCTTAATTTTAGCAGTGTCCCTCGTTATTCACTAAATCCGGGCAGCGATGTTTTTTCTCAACGGAATGCGATCGCAGATTCTCTAATTTCCCCTTCCTCTTAACTATTACCCGAAGGATTAGAACCGTACATAGCATTTAAAACCAAAGCGGGGTCAACGTATTGATTGCCGTACATCAGTCCCCAGTGCAGGTGTGGTCCGGTGGTGCGTCCGGTCATTCCCACTCTAGCCATGCGGGCCCCTGCCGGTATATCCTGACCGAGAGTAAGGACGATTCCCCCTGACCTATCAATCAAAAAAGTACCACGGCTATCGGATTGAACCGAACCCATGAGATGACAATAAATATGTGTCCATTGACCCGATTGCATCTTAATCATGGTGCCACAGCCTGTATGATCGGATAATTCGACGATTTTGCCGGTCCACCAATTGCGAATATAACTGCCCAAGGGTGCGGCCATATCTAACCCAGCATGAAATTGTTGACTGCCATCCATGGGAGAGGAACGATAACCGAAACCGGAGGTATAGGTTTGAAAGTTTTCCACGGGGAAGGAGGCCCCGGCCCAAGCATTTTGAGCTATGAGGGTGGGATTAGCTTTAACGGGGTGTAAACGGTCAAATCCTAGAGAAATTAACGTTACAAGACAGCTAATCGCTAAAAAACGCAGTAATTTAACAGGCAGATACTTGAGCATGAGACTTACTCCAGACACCAAAATTAAATATACCCTAGTTTCTGCTGTTGCTAATTTTACCGGCGGCTTCCAACCGATATTTTAGTTAAGTTTTGAGTTATTATTGAGGATTGGTTAGGGATTGAGAACATTTCCCCTCAGGCTGCCAATTCCCCGACTCCCCCACTTAATTTTTACTTTTTACTGACTCGTAAGTAGGGAGGCACAATTATTTGTAGGATGGGTTAGCGGTAGCGTAACATGATCAGGCGTTGGGTTTCATGCTTCAACCCAACCTACGTTCATCTTATATTTAATTCCACCCACCCACTTACCATGTTAGACCTAAAGCAAATTAGAGAAAATCCAGAGGAAGTACAGAAACGCTTAGATAGTCGGGGAGGGAGTTATGATATTGCCCCTATTCTCCAGTTAAATCAACAACAGAAGGCTTTAGAGCAAGAACGCAGCAGTTTACAGGCCCGGGGTAACGAAATCGGTAAACTGGTGGGACAAAAAGTGAAAAGTGGCAGCGATGTCAACAGTCCCGAAATTTTAGCACTAAAAACAGAAGGAAACGAGATTAAAAGTAAACTAGCTCAATTAGAACCGCAGGAAAAAGAGATTAAAGCGGCCATTGACCAAAAAATCTTAGATTTACCCAATTTACCCAGTGAAACCACTCCCATCGGTAAGGATGAACGGGAAAATGTCGAAGTCAGACGCTGGGGAGAGGAATATAAACCCACCAACCCGAATATTTTGCCTCACTGGGAAATTGGGGAAAAATTGGGCATTTTAGACTTTGAAAGGGCAGTAAAGATCGCCCAGAGTCGTTTTGTTAATCTTATCGCGCTCGGGGCAGCCCTAGAAAGAGCTTTAATTAATTTTATGCTCGATCGCCATATTGTCGCCGGTTATACAGAAGTTTTACCGCCAATTTTAATTAATAGTGACTCCCTGCGCGGGACGGGACAACTGCCAAAATTTGCGGAAGAAAGCTTTAAATGTCGAGATGATGAGCTTTGGTTAGCACCAACGGCAGAAGTACCCGTAACTAACCTTTATCGCGATGAAATCCTCTCATCGGAGCAATTACCGCTCAAACACTGTGCCTATACCCCTTGTTTTCGTCGAGAAGCGGGCAGCTATGGCAAGGATACGAGGGGTTTGATCCGTTTGCATCAATTTAATAAGGTGGAAATGGTCAAAATCGTTCATCCTGACGCTTCTGCTCAGGAACACGAAAGTTTAGTCGCTAATGCGGAGGCAATCCTGCAAGCTTTACAGTTGCCCTATCGCGTGATTGAATTGTGTAGCGGTGACTTGGGTTTTTCGGCGGCCAAATGTTATGACTTAGAGGTGTGGCTACCTTCGGCTAATACCTATCGGGAAATTTCCAGTTGTTCTAATTTTAGAGACTTCCAGGCACGACGGGCAAATATTCGCTTTAAAGAAAAAGGGCAAAAAGGCACTAATTTTGTCCACACCCTCAACGGTTCGGGATTAGCGATCGGTCGTACTATGGCTGCTGTCCTAGAAAATTATCAACAGGCAGACGGGACGGTAAAAGTGCCGGAAGTGCTGCAACCCTATCTAAAACGGGAAGTTATTTGTTAAATTTTCTAAAAATGCTTGACAAAATGTCTTTATAGTGCATTTGAAAAAGTTGCTCTTAACCCCACTCTAGAATTGCCTGTTTTAAGGCTCCTTCTGGCAAATTGGCGGGATCAAAAGACTCACCCGCTTCTATTCTCCCTAAAGCTTCAAAAAAAGCCCTCACACCACTGGCCGGTCCCGATGGATGGTCCATAATTCCGGTTCCCGCATTGAGGATAACATTACGTCCGTAGTCCCCAAGGACCTGGGGAACAATACCGGGACGAATGCCGGCCGAGGGAACCGGAAAAACGTTTCTATCGCGCAAAATATCGCGAATTTTGCCCTCCTCCTGGGGATCGAAGGGTAAACTACCATAAGCGGCGGGATATAGCACCGCATCGGCTCCTGCGTGGGCCATCATCGTCCCCAAAACCACAGAATAGGCTAATCCCGTATCGCTACCGGCACAGATCGCTCCAGCAAAGGCAGGATGGGCGAAAATAGGAACATCGATGGCTGGATCACTGGCTAAAGCTTCTAAAACGGAAAAACCGTAGGTAAGAACGTTTAATAACAGGGCATTAGCCCCATGTTTCACTAATAAACGGGCTTTTCTCTGCAATTCGTCCGCTTTTCCAGTGACATTGACTGCATAGAGAACATTTCTGCCGGTTTGCTGCCGCACTTCCTCCAAAACCCGGCGACAACAATCTAGGCGCTCGTGGGTGGGAGCTACGGGAAGATCCGCCATGATTTCATCATCTTTAATCACGTCCAAGCCAGCAAAAGCCACTTCTCGCAGGATATCGGCGTGATCTTGCGCCGATAGTCCTAAAGCGGGTTTAAAAATTGCCATGACTAGAGGTCGATCATAAACCCCCAAACGTTGCCTAATTCCGGTGATTCCCACCTTGGCTTTTGTGCCGTAGTTTTCGGGGAGGTACACCCCCACCACTTTTCCGGCTCCAGCCATGGAATATTTGCCGAAAATCATGGTTAAAAGACTGGCGATGTCATTTTCAACGTTTATCTGGGGAAAACGCACCCTAGCCACCTTATAACCGTCGGCTTCCTCCCTGATCCCCACCACTTCCCCTAGGTGTTGTTGCAGCTGCTCTTGACGATGACTGTGGCGATCGCTCCAAGTGCCGGCGGTTTGGCCGATAGCGATCGTTTTTGCCTGTTTTTCGGCATTAATAGCGGGAGGAAAGCGATAATCCACAATAATGGTCATAATAAGGTAAAAAAAGGGAGTGGGAATTATCTATTATAAATTATGAATTGGGAAGTGGGTGGCGTTTTTTGGCTGTAAACAGTAATCAGTGAACTGAAAACTCACACTAAATCCGTTGAGTATAGGCTACATATCAGGACGGGCAAAAGGCAAGAGGCAAAAGGCAAAAGGGGGAATAGATAATCAGTTTTTAATAACTGGATTTAGTATGATATAGCAAAAAATAGGTTATTTAGGACATCTTCATTTTTCAAGCTCTTATTGGTCAAGGGTTTTACCGATTGATCGTCCTAACCAACTCGCTCTGTGCTATAACTGATAACTGGTAACTGATAACTGGTAACTGGTAACTGGTAACTGGTAACTGATCACTGGTAACTGATAACTGATGACTTCGATCGGTTTTCTCAGCTATTGACAAGGGTTCCCCTAAAAGCCTACAAGTATTTTGGATAGGTATGGCCATTGAGGAACCGACCAAAATATGAAAATAACGACAAGATTACGGGAATGGGGCAAATTTTTCTTAAAAAGCGGTGCTAGTATTGCCCTAGCACTATTTTTAATCTTGAGTCTGTTCACGGTTAAGGGGACTGCTCCTGCTTTAGCTGTGCTTGCTCAGGGTGATGCGGTAACGGATCCCACTGCTATTTTACGCAATGCCTTACCCATAGATAATAAACCAATTCGTCAAGTGCAACAATCGATCGAAGATATTGCCAAACATCTGCGGGCCAAACGTTGGAGTCCGATTAAAAAAGATGTCAAGGATGCCAATTATGCGCTTTCGACCAAAAGCAAGGCTATCTTAGATAGTGTTCCCGAAGCAAGTAAAAGCCAAGGGGAGGAATTAATCGAAAAACTGAAAACGGGAGTGGCATCCCTCGATACGGCCGTAGAAGCGAAGGATAAAGACGCAGTTTGGTCAACCAGACGGGAATTGCTCAATAATATCACCACTTTAGAAGAATTAATGGTGGTGGGTTTTCCCTTTAACGTTCCCCCAGAATACGCTAACTTGCCGCAATTGCGAGGACGTGCCACCGTAGAGATGCAGACAAGCAAAGGAGATTTAACTATCGTTGTCGATGGTTACAGCGCTCCGATTAATGGGGGTAACTTTGTGGATTTAGTCCAACGGGGTTTTTATGACGGTTTACCCTTCATTCGCAGCGAAGATAATTTCGTTGTCCAAACCGGAGATCCCGTCGGTGCAGAAGAAGGTTTTCTTGACCCGAAAACTAAGCAATATCGCTCTATTCCCTTAGAAATTTTGATTAAAGGGGAAGAAGAACCAGTTTATGGCAATACTCTCGAAGAATTAGGGATTTACTTACCCAGTCTCGCCTTGCCTTTTAACGCTTTTGGTGCGGTGGCCCTAGCGCGTCCCGATACTAATCCTAACGGAGGTTCCTCGCAATTCTTTTTCTTTAAATTCGATAATGAATTAACTCCTCCGGGGTTTAATCTCATGGATGGTCGTTATTCCGTTTTTGGCTATTTAGTCGAGGGAAAAGAGGTGTTAGAAGAACTTACCGATAAGGATAAGATTATCACCGCTAAAGTGGTTTATGGCTTAAATAATCTCGTGCAACCTAGCTAGAGTGGGGGTTTTAACTAGGTCTTGTTAAGACAAAAAGATTAGTCAAGATAGGGGAAGCAGCTCAGATTCTGGGTACTTCCCCCCCATACCCCGCAAAAGTAGCAATTATCGGGGTCAATATTCCCCCCTAGTGAAAGCAAGGCAGCTAGTAGATGTTACTGTGTTCATGACCTTTTCAGCTTAGAGCAGGGTAAATCGTCCACTATTCGCTTATGTCGGAGTCAGCAGTCACGCTCAAAAATTGGTTAATAAAATCAAAGTTCTCACCCCTGTTTTTGCCGATAATTTAGCCGAGCTTATTCGGGGATGCCTAGAGGATTTATTAATAAAAGTTTTCTATCAAAAGGGAGAATTTAAGTTACTGTGATCGATGGTCCTTCTTCAGAAAATGAGCAAGAAAATGTTCAAAAGTTTCAAGAAAAATATCTCTATATTATTGGTCAAAGAACTGATGAATTAGAACAGCAAAAGAATAATCAATTGTGTAAAACCTATCAAGTACAGCGTGGGGAGATTACTGACTTAGAAGTTAATCATGATCTAGGTTTACCCTTAATTGAAGATCAGCGAGAAAACTTACAATTAATTCAATCTTTGTCCGAGCAGAGCAGCCCTATTATTGTGATTGATGGCGTTATTTTTCAAATTAACCAAGGAGGAATAGCGAGAGTTTGGTATTCAATTCTACAAGAATGGAGTAACTCAGAATTTGGTCAACATATTATTATTTTAGATAGAAATAAAACCGCACCGAGGCTAAAAAACTTAAAATATTGGTTATTAGAAGCCTATGATTATAATCATAGTGGAGAGGATACTAGAAAAATTCAAGCAATCTGCGATCAGCTGCAAGCAAGTTTATTTATTTCCACCTATTATACAACGCCTTTATTCACTCCCGCAGTTCTCATGGTTCATGATATGATACCTGAAGTCCTAGAAGCGGATTTAACTCAACCAGAATGGCAAGAAAAACACTACAGTATTTTGTATGCGTCTCGTTATATTACCATATCAGCTAATACTGCCAAGGATTTAGTTAAGTTTTATCCCCACATTACCCAGGATAAAATTGATGTTGTTTATAATGGAGTCAGCCAAGAATTTTCTCGAAGTATAGCTAAAAAAATTGATAGTTTTAAGCAAAAATATCAGATTTTAAAACCATATTTTCTCATCGTTGGTTCCCGCATTAGTCTCAAGGGTTATAAAAATGTCAAATTATTCTTTGAAGCTTGGAATAATTTACCTGAAAATAATAATTTAGCTGTGGTTTGTGTCGGTGGTAATTTAGAGTTAGAGCTAGAATTATCGAAATTAGCTCCAAATATTACCACCTATGTCTTAAAATTAGATGATCAGGATTTAAAAACCGCTTATTCGGGTGCAATTGCCTTAGTTTATCCTTCCCTTTATGAAGGATTTGGACTGCCAATTATTGAAGCAATGGCCTGTGGTTGTCCCGTGATTACTTGCTTTAACTCGGCAATTCCAGAAGTAGGAGGTGATGCAGTTTTATACATTGACGGCACCAGTATTGATGAGATGATACAAGCTATCAAAAAAATACAAATTACTGAAATTCGTCAGCAGCTAATAGACAAAGGATTAGAGAGATATAAACAATTTTCTTGGCAGCAAAATTCCGAAAAAATTTCTCAAATTATCCTAAGAACTATTGCCGAAATTAAAGAAAATACTTCGGGTCAAGTTTGGCTAGAATTAAGAAAATTACAAGAGGAAAAACAAAATCAATCTCTCCAGCAATTAATTACATCTAGGAGTCTTAAAAAAATGGAATATTCTCTGGAAAAGTTCAAGAATAAGAATACGCAATTATCAGAAAATATTGAAATCCTGCAAGAGAAAATTAAGAGTCTATCTACAGCCAAATCAGCTATTAAAAGACTGCTTAAGATTATCATCAAAAAATCAAATCTAAACTTGCTTACTTTATAAGAAATAACCTATTAGTCTAGTAGATTTGATTAGGAATAACTAAAATATCAATATATTCCCCAGTGTTTAAATTATCTTGATAAAATGTATCGAGAAAATCTAAACTTATTTCAACAAATGTTCCCTCTTGCAATCTCCATACTCTAGAGGCAAAAGTTTCGATAAAGCTTAAATAACTTTTCTTTCCTGCTAGTCGATTAATTCCGTAGGGCCAAAATTCCACATATAAGGGAACAGATATTTCTCGAAAAAATTCTTGTCCTCCTTGAAATATTAGTCCTTCACTACCTTGACAATCTATCCAAACAAAACCAATTTTTTGAGAATTTAAGATTCCTCGATTCTTTAACTCATCTAGAGTAATAAACTCGGCTAATTCCCGCGTATAGTTGTCTTCATTAAATAAATTATCTGTGACATTGACTGGTTGAATACGGAAGTCGCCACAATTATCAGGGTTACAAACTAATTCTCCTGTACCAGTAAAATTAGCTAATCCATAGTTCAATGCTTGTAGTCGCTCAGTTAACTGGTTAATCTGAGTATTAAAAGTCAGAAATTGATAATTTAAACCCGAAGCTTCAACAGAGATAGCGGACTGGAAGTAATTACCTTTTAAAGCATAGATGGATGTGGAGCCAATATTAGCACCCAAATCAAGAAAACAAGACTTATCGGGGTGGAATAAACCATGATTTTCCAGAAATGTCATACAGACTAAAAAATCATTTAGCTGAAATGGTTTTCCCTGTAAAGCTCCCTGAAGTTGGACTTTATCAAAAGTGGGATAGAGTAAATAACCGTCAATCTCATCACTTTTGATCATAATTCCATACAGGGATTTTGGTGGCTTTTTGAGACTAAAATCATTGACTTGTTTATACTCTGCTGATTCTCCGAAAATATGTAACATTTCTGGCAAAGTATGGGAGTTATTCAGCCAATATTCTAACTCTGAGTTATTGGGATCTCTTTTTAGTAGATACTTGTATAAATTAGTAATAAATTTCCGTTGATGCTCATTATTATTTTGATTATTTTGGCTATTTTGCTGATGCTGCTGAAATTCAGAAGACTGTAAAAAAGACTGGATAACTTCCTGAAAAGACCGTCCTAATTTGATCTGTTCCAGATAATATCTTTTACCTTCTATATCCGCAGCTCTCTGTAAAAAAGTTTCATAACAAAATTCGATAAAAGTTTCTGGTTGAATAAACATAATTAGTCATCAATTTTTATGAGTGAAGGATTTTTGGTGATTAAGTTAATAATCACTAGAAAGAAAATTTATCTGAGAAATAGCCAAGCTTAAGTTTCTATCATCATCGCTTAGTCCTAAATTTTTAGGTGATGTGGAACCCTCTATTTTTAATTCAATAGTTATTAGAGATGAGTTTTCATTAAGTAGATTTTTAGAGCAGTAAATAAACTTACGAAGATTATTTTGTAAACGATTATATTCAAAGTTCCAAATATCCACTAATTTTTCATTTACCCATACCTCCACCTTAAGTGTAGGGTTTTCTGACGAGAGAAAAACTGTCACTATTTGCCATTCTATAATTAGGGGAACAGGACAGTCAAGCTGGATAGCAAAAAAAGTATAATCACCTTTTAACCAAGTAAAATTTTCTTCGGGTAAGTAAAACCCTTGTCGGAATAATTGAGGATGAAGAAAATTAGCTGAATAACCAGCAAAACTTACCCGCTTATTCAACTGGGCAACTATTTGATAACTTCCCTCTATTATTAGATCGGCAAATTTGCCTGTTAGTAAAATTTCTTGCGAACTTAAATATTTTCTTTGCAAAGGATCGGGAGGATGACCTTTTGCCAAATTTCTATAGGGTAAGCAGCCATAATAATTAGGAGGTACATAAATTAACTCTGGGATATTTGTGTTTAAAAAATTGAGATTTTTTTTCTTTAAAATATCATCTCTAACCATAAATAAATTAATCCCTTGACTATCGGCATAAATAAGGGAATAACCTTTCTTATCTGCTAAATTTTTCCAAGCTAAAATACTAGCTCCAAAATAATTTGTTCCATCCCAACAACGCTGAGTAGAGTAGGGGACAACCTTATCTTCTTTGGGTGAGTGGGAAGAATTGTATTCCACTACTACCACTTGCGGACGGTAAGTTTTCTCTAAACTTAACCAGAGATAAAAATCATTACCGTCCACATCAATAGAAAGCAAATCGAACCCGTGGGGAACCTGATACTTGATAAAAACTTGATTGATATTTTCGGCAGTAATTAACTCTTGATAGAGATGAAGTTCTGGGTTACTATAATCCCTATCTAACTGGATACCATGACAGTCATAAACTTCTTGCAGATAACGCGTATTGCATTCTCTGCCATCTTCTACCCCAATTTCTACATAAAAACGATTGGTAAAACCAATGAGAGCGAAAATATGCTCAATCACACCATCTTCTCCATTTTGGGAGAAAACTTTTTTCTCGAAAGATTGTAAGTTGATGACTGTCATGGCTAAAAATATTCAGTTTCTAGTAAACCGTAGGGTGCGTTAGACGGCCAAAATTACTGCTTTGACTTGAAAGTAACCATCCGTCGTAACGCACCAGTAAGTAGTAAAACGTAACAGCCAAAATTACTGCTTTGACTTGAAAGTAACCATCCGTCGTAACGCACCAGTAAGTAGTAAAACGTAACAGCCAAAATTGCTGCCTTGACTTGAAGGTAAAAATCCGTCGTAACGCACCAGTAAGTAGTAAAACGTAACAGCCAAAATTACTGCTTTGACTTGAAGGTAACAATCCGTCGTAACGCTGACAGGGGGACAAGCGAGCTAGAAAACTTGCCAACAAAGGCTTCTGGCTTCTCTCACTAGAAATAGATCTAGCGATTCTAGGCAAAAAGCTAACGAAAGAATTAGGGATAGGAGCGAACCATGAAAAGCTTACGATACATGGATTTCAGCCTTCTTGTCCCCCTGTCAGGTCGTAACGCACCACCTATCATCAACTAAGTAGCCAGTTACAATGAGATTACTTACCTAGTATTTACTCAATACCTAGTTTTTGCAATGTTAGTAAACGTTCTTTACTAAACTCCTCGTACACTGTTTTCAGATGAGCAATATTCTCCTCCTCGGTTTCCAAAGTTTTCCCATCTTTAACCACTTTTTTGCCTTGACTTGCCAAAATTTGCCAGACAAAACTTACCCCGTCTTGGTTATTAGATTTAGCCAAGAGGAATAATTGTTCTAAACGATTGACCACTACTCCAGTCCCAATCAAAGGAGAAGCTAAAAAGCTTAATTCCTCATCATAGATCGCTTTCGCTTTCACCGCATTATTAAAAGCATCAGTAGATGGTTTCCTTTGTAGGTAAGTTTGCTCATCCACAGCAGGATGAATATAGCCAATACCAGTTAAAATCATGAGAGCTTGGTAAAGACCATTTAAGTTAATATTTAAGGTTTTGGGGTGATTTTGCAGTTGCAGTAAAGTTTGGGGAGATTCCGCCAAAACGTCACAAATTGGCTGATAAATTGCCTCCTGTAACTTAACTTCTCCCACGGGGAACTGCTGCTCGAACTTGATATTTGCGGGATTAACAATCAGTGCAAACCGGGTTTCTTGTAGTTTTTTAATCTGTTCTTGGGTGGTTAAACCTAAAGAGCCTCGACTAAAAATATCACGACGGAATTGGCTATTAACAAAGAAATCTCGCACCACTTCTCGATAAATCGGGTCGCTAATTTGTGCTAATTTTTCTTGGGCTGCCCGAGAAAGATTAACTGTATCAATATGGTCATTAATATGAGCGGAACCCACATATTTAAGTTTCGCATCCTCTAATTCTTTCGCCACTTCATCGAAGTAAAAAGAATTCCATTCCTGATTGAAATACTCGTGAGCTAAATAATAACGATTTTGTTCCTTCAGGCGCTCGTAACGATTCTTTAAAATTGGATTTTGGGCAAAATAACTAGCATTAGCTTCTAATAATTCCCCCGTAAAATTAAGTGCCTGTTCAATCCTTGTTAAAATTGGTTCGGAACTGTGTTGACCATGACGCAACATTAAAGCTTGCATCGGCATCGCTGCTGACCAACCTGGAAGAGCATTATAGGAGATATAAACCAATCCCCCCACCTTGAGATTGCGGCGAATAAAATTAACAATTGCTTGGCGATTTTTGGCACTAATCCAGCTATAAATTCCGTGCAGACTGATGAAGTCAAATTGAGGTAAATCTCGCTCTAAAAATTCCTCAAAACTATCATCAAAGAAAAGAATATTCTTCATTCCCGCCTTGGCCGCTAAATCTCTAGCTGTGGCGATATGGCTGGGATTAAAATCATTGGCATAAAATTGAGCATGGGGATAGGTAGCTGCTAAAATATTCGTGGTAAAACCCTGACCACAGGCCAATTCACAATAGGTGAATTCTCGGCTAGAATCGGGGGGTTGAATCGATTTAATCAGAGTCGCTAAACCTAATTTTAGGGGACTTAACTCGCCGTAAAAACCGCTAGTGTAGTTAACTTCCAATACATATCCTTCTGTCCAACTCATGGGGATTCCTCAAATATAATGACAATTCCTAAAATTAAGACTCGATTATACAGCAAAAGAGCCAGATAAGCTGCCCGCGCCTTTAAATTGCTTGTTGAGGTGAGGCAAGAGGCAAGACCAAGACCCCCCCGATGTCGGGGGGGTAGGGTAGGGTTGATTCATCAATCAACCCTACAAAGCACGACGTTTTGAAAAATTTTCAGCTATTTATTCCGAGAAATCGCCTAAAAACTTTGCCAGATAAGGATTTGAGAGAATGAAACAGTCCTACCCGATGTCGGGGGGGTTGGGGGAGTTAGATATGTATAATTAATTGTGCCTAGCTACTTACAATACTTATTAATACTAGAGTATTAACCGTTTAGCCAAACGATTCAGCAACTGCCAATAAACCCTAGAAGCGAGATTTCTCGTGAAAACTGACAGTCTCTTTTACCAAATATTCCTGCGTTTTCCCGACAGTTTCTTTGACCTAATCGGACAACCGCAACCGGGAGCAGCAAACTATCAATTTACCTCCCAAGAGGTGAAACAACTCTCTTTCCGTCTCGATGGCTTATT
>SFAU01000056.1 GCA_007096045.1 Microcystis novacekii Mn_MB_F_20050700_S1
TAAAAGATTTAAGTCTATATATGTCTCACAGATACCTATTATTGATGCAACTGAATCACAACGCACAGCAATAGAAAAACTTGTACAAAAATGTCTTGATGCTAAAAAAGAGGATCCTAACGCTGACACAAGAGAACTAGAAAAAGAGATTGATCACTTAGTTGACAAACTCTATCAACTGACATATAATGAGGTAAAAATCATTGATCCAGAATTTGCACTAACAGAACAAGAATATCTAGACTTATCCTAATTTATTCCCTTACCCCCCCGATATCCTGTAGGGCTAATTCATGAATTAGCCCTACAATGGGTGTTGTCAAATTGAAAGATGCTGGGAATGAGCTTTGCCTTGTGCCTTGTGCCTTTTGCCTCATCTCAACAAGCAATTTAAATTCTTGACAGCATTTTTTATAAATCAAATTTGTCCTGCTATTAGAGGAGATTTTAAAAGATTTAAGTCTATATATGTCTCACAGATACCTATTATTGATGCAACTGAATCACAACGCACAGCAATAGAAAAACTTGTACAAAAATGTCTTGATGCTAAAAAAGAGGATCCTAGATCACTTAGTTGACAAACTCTATCAACTCACCTATAATGAGGTAAAAATCATTGATCCAGAATTTGCACTAACAGAACAAGAATATCTAGACTTATCCTAATTTATTCCCTTACCCCCTCCCGAATCCTATCTTTGTCATCACTATTTTCAGAGAAATTAATCCTCTTGTTTAGTTAATCTTTCGATCAATTGGCGTACTTTTGTCTCCTCTTGGGTTTTTCCTTGCTGTTGATAGAGAGTAGCAACGGTTTGAAAATCAGCGATCGCTTCTTTTTTATTACCCATCTTGTATTTTGTCCAAGCACGGTTATACAAAGCATTAGCATGATCGGGAGCGAGCTTCAGGACTTGATTATAATCTGCCAGGGCCTTTGACCATTCCTTGCGAGCGTAGTACAAATTACCCCGCAATAAATAGGCTGATTCCGCATTAGCATCAACTGCCAGAGCTTGCTCGATATCCTTGAGTGCTAAATCAATTTGGTCTAAATTCCCATGTGCCAAAGCCCGTTCTAGATGAATACTAACCAATGCCGGTGATTGCGCCAAGGTCATCGGAGCCAAACCCTTGCTGTAACTTGCCATAGCCACCTCAGGAGCGATCGCAAAAACCTGTTGATAATCTTTTTTGCTCTTTTCGACCTCTCCGATCTGCTGATAAAGTAGGCCTCGATTCAAGTAAACTATCGGTAGGTTGCCATCGATCTGCAAAGCTCGCTCGTAGTCAATAAAGGCATCGCGCAAATTGCCTAAATGAGCCTGCATCGCTCCTCGATCGTTGTAAACCGATGCCAATTCCGGTTGTAGGGCAATTACTTGATTGTAATCGGCCAGAGCCTGATTAAAATCTTCTAGGCGAGCGTAGGCATGACCCCTTTGATAGTAAGTCAGAGCATCATCGGGTTTAATCGTCAGAATTGCCGTAAAATCGGCAATAGCACCTTGATAATCTTGTTTTTGGTATTTTTCTAGCCCTTGTTGCCATAAAGCACTTGTATCCTCGGGAGTGATTGCGGTGGCAGTATTGGGTGGAGGAACCTCTAGAGACAAATCAGCCAGATCGTGAGAGGGAATATGACAAACATCACCACCGGTAAGGGTAGTCACGGGAATTTTTTCCTTACAGGGAGCAGTAGATTTGGAACCATCCGATAAAGTGACATTACAGAGATTAGACCGGTCTAATTCCGTTTTGTCTAGTTGCGCTCCCGTCAGATCCGCATTAGTCAGATTAATATTGGTTAGACGAGTCGAAGTTAGGTTCGCGTGGTCGAGAATGCCATTTACCAAGTAAGCTTGATCGAGATTAGCTTGACTGAGATCCGCTTCGCTAAAATTAGTGTTTCTTAAATCAGAACCTTCGAGCAGGGTTTTGATCAGTAGTGCTTGTCTGAAATCGGCCGCCGTTAATTGTACTCCTTTTAATAGCGCCTGACTCAGATCCGCCTTCACAAAAGTCGCTCCAGTTAGATTGGTCATTTGGGAGTTATGGTAAACAAAGGTGCCACCATAACCAGCGATCGCCGTTCCCAGAGAAACCACGTTACCTAAAGCTTGCCACCAGGGAGTTTGAGCTTTATCGGGGGAAAAATCCGCACCTTTAAGATTGGCTCGATCAAAATGAACACAAGGAGCCCACACCGCTCGTAATTTCGCCTTTTCTAAGTTAGCTCCTTGTAGATTCCCATAACCCAGAAAAGCCGGTTTGCCGTCGTGCATGGTCAGATCTGCCCCTTGCAAATTGGCCGATTCTAGCAGCGCTCCTCGTAATTGTACCCCGCGCATTTGCGCCTCAACTAGATTGGCATTTTTTAAGTTGATAAAATCCAAGTTAGCATTGACTAAGTTCGCTTTGGCTAAATTCGCCCCTTCTAAGTTGGCCTTTTCTAAATTAGCGTGGATTAACTTCGCTCCTTCTAGGTTGGCTCCTGCTAAGTTAGCATTAGTAAGATTGGCATCCTGCAAATTGGCATTTTCTAGATTGGCATTTTCTAGATTGACATTACTTAGATTAGCTTTGCTAAGATCGCAATTCGGGCATTCTTTGGTTGCTAATAATTGTTTCATTTGTTCAGCATTTTCTGCTTTAGCCATGAGATTATTACCAGAAACGCCTACTAAACCAATGCTGATGATAAAGAGTCGCAAAAAAACCGATGATAACCTCGGATAAGTATTGCTGTCCATACCTTTACCCCCTGCAACTTTTTAAGTTTTTATCGCTGATCATCAGGTTTTAAGGATTAGGGAAAATACAACGACTTCTATTTTGTCTTCCTATTCTTGGGTGGTTGCCCTTGGCCTTAATGTCCTAACCGAAAATTTTATTGATGTATAATGTGCGGCTAACTAATTCCCGAATCCATACCTCTAGTTCCCATTGTCCCGAAATTATGCTCACATTTTTTGAGTTTTGAAACAATTTTTCAAGATTTTTCATAAGACTTTGTATTTTTGCCTGAGAATTTAAACTTTTCCAAATAACTATATATTTTTATCAGAAATAATATATAGTTAACAAATATCTCTTGACAAAAACTCCAAAATCTGGTATGTTTTCCTGCTCTAGATAATTTCTGGCCAACTAGCTACCACCGAGGCCAATTTATCCAAATCCCGACGATCTTCGATAAAGGGAAAAACACCTAAAACTGGACAATTAGTCAAGGATTGAATTAAATCGATCGGTGTTAACTGCTCTATTTCCGTCTCAGTGCGCGGTTCGAGACAATTAAGGATAATTCCGCCCAAATTGACCTTTTTCTGCTCTGCTAAGGCAATATTAGCCACCGTTTGGGAAATCGCTCCCAATTTCACTGGCACCACCAAAAGGGTTTTTAACCGCCATTGAGCCGCTAAATCCGCCACAGTTAGCTCGTGGGTGACAGGACAACCTAAACCCCCTAAACCCTCAATTAAAACCAAATCTTGGCTTTTTTGTAGGTTCAGCAGAGCTTGCCACACCGTCCCCAAAGGAATATCTCGACCTTCCAAATCAGCAGCCACAGGAGGCGCTAAGGGTGCTTGATATTGCAGCGGTGTGATCATTTCTAATTGACCCTGAAATAAACCCTCATACCATTCTCGATCGCCTTGACCCGTTTGCATTAATTTCATCAGCCCCAGGGCCTTGGAGGGATAGTATTTTTGCCAATAAGCCACTAAAGCAGTGGTGACAACGGTTTTACCCGCATCGGTATCCGTAGCCGTAATCAAAAGACTATTCATAAAACTCCCAGACCAAGTCAAGATCAGGTAAAATCACCAATATTTATCATCTTATCCCCACTTCCCCACTTCCCAGATATTGCATGGGTAAGATGCAAAAAGAAAAAAAACTGCAGCCAAAAAGGTGAGATAGAATACACTAAATGTATAAGGATATAAATTTTGCTATTTTTCCAGTTGCATCCTAGGCAACAGAATCGCAATAATCCCTCTCATTAGAAATTGGACGGTTTGCCCTGTGGTTTCATCACTTCCCAAGCCCAATGACTCTTTAACAACGGTTCCCCAGCGTTGTTCTGGTGCTTATGCCTTGATGGACAGTCTCAAACGTCATGGTGTTAAGCACATCTTCGGTTATCCCGGTGGTGCGATCCTGCCCATCTATGACGAACTCTACCGCTTTGAAGAACGGGGAGAATTACAACATATCTTAGTGCGCCACGAACAAGCGGCCGCCCATGCCGCCGATGCCTACGCTAGGGCCACCGGCAAAGTGGGAGTCTGTTTCGGTACTTCCGGCCCCGGGGCGACCAATTTGGTGACAGGCATCGCTAACGCACACATGGACTCCATCCCGATGGTGATTATCACCGGTCAGGTGAGTCGGGCGGCCATCGGTTCCGATGCTTTCCAAGAAACCGATATTTATGGGATTACTCTCCCGATTGTTAAACATTCCTATGTGGCGAGAAATGCCCGCGAAGTAGCGAGAATCGTCGCTGAGGCCTTCCATATCGCCAGTACAGGACGACCGGGTCCGGTTTTAGTCGATATTCCCAAAGATGTCGGTTTAGAACTATGTGATTATATCCCCGTCGAACCGGGAGATGTGAAACTAACCGGCTATCGTCCCACGGTTAAGGGCAATCGCCGTCAAATCGAGGCCGCTTTACACCTCTTGGAAACCGCCGAAAAACCCTTACTTTACGTTGGCGGAGGTGCGATCACAGCCAATGCCCACGCCCAAATTGCCGAGTTGGCCGAGCGTTTTCAGTTACCCGTTACCACCACGTTAATGGGTATCGGTGCTTTTGATGAACATCATCCCCTCTCGGTGGGAATGTTAGGAATGCACGGCACTGCCTACGCTAATTTTGCCGTGACCGAGTGTGATTTATTAATTGCCGTCGGCGCTCGTTTTGATGACCGAGTAACCGGGAAATTGGACGAATTCGCCTCGAAAGCTAAGGTAATCCATGTGGATATCGACCCCGCGGAAGTGGGCAAAAATCGCGCCCCTGATGTGCCGATTGTCGGGGATGTGCGGGTAGTGTTAGAACAAATACTCCATAAAGCCAGAGAATTTGATTATCCTACTAATCCCGATCGCAGCCAAGCTTGGTTAGCCAAGATCGAGCGCTGGCGGCAAGATTATCCCCTGCAAGTCCCCCGACCGGAAGGCAGACTTTCCCCCCAAGAAGTAATCGTTGAGGTGGGTCGTCAAGCACCCCACGCCTACTATACCACCGATGTGGGCCAGCATCAGATGTGGGCGGCCCAATTCCTCAAAAATGGTCCCCGGCGTTGGATTTCTAGCGCGGGATTGGGGACGATGGGTTTCGGTTTACCGGCTGCGATGGGGGTGAAGGTGGCGATTCCCGATGAGGAGGTCATTTGTATTAGTGGTGATTCCAGTTTCCAAATGAATCTACAGGAATTAGCCACCCTAACCCAATTTAATATTCATGCCAAGACGATTATTATTAATAATGGTTGGCAGGGTATGGTACGTCAATGGCAAGAAGCTTTCTATGGGGAACGTTATTCTAATTCCAATATGGAAGTGGGAATGCCGGATGTGGAACTGTTAGCCCAAGCTTACGGCATGAAAGGGATTACTATTCGCCATCGAGAGGAATTAGCCGCAAAAATTGCCGAAATGTTGGCCCATGATGGTCCAGTTTTGGTCAATGCGATCGTGACTAAGGACGAAAATTGTTATCCCATGGTCGCCCCCGGTCAAAGTAATGCCCGTATGATTGGTTTACCGAAAATTGTCACCGGGGGTTGTGAAATGCACAATTGTCCCAGTTGTGGCGCGGTTAACAGTGTGAATAATAAATTCTGTCCTGAATGTGGGGCGAAATTGTAGCCGAAAATTGTTAATTAATTAACCAGCCTCCGTTATACTTAACGGAGGTTTTTGGCTTTTTCTTTACTGTGTGAACATCATAGAAATTTTCAAACAGAAGCAATGGCATCCCTAGAAAAAGAAGCGGAAAACTCGCTCGCCACCGTGATTAAATTGGCCATATCTCAGTGACAACGGCAAGAGGCTGACATCAACACCATGGACGACAATGAGAATGACAACCTAAAATCTTTTCGCTAATTTTGCCATGACCTGTACCCTTTGCTTCTAAAATGGGCTATTGCGGCTAGATCCCAACAGTGGTCAAGCATTTGCCCCCAGACTGAAATAAAGTACGTTATAAAGATTATGGCCAAAGTTCTGGTATCCGATTCGATCGATCCGGTAGGAGTAGAAATTCTGTCACAGGTTGCCCAAGTGGACGTGAAAACAGGACTATCCGCCGAGGAAATCATTCAAATTATCCCCGAATACGACGCACTGATGCTCCGTTCCAGTACCCGCGTCACCAAAGAAATCGTCGAAGCGGGCAGCAAACTGCAAATTATCGGCCGCGCGGGGGTAGGAGTCGATAATATCGATGTTCCCGCGGCCACTCGTCAGGGTATTATTGTCGTTAACTCTCCCGAAGGGAACACGATCGCCGCTGCCGAACACGCCTTGGCCATGATGTTATCCCTCTCCCGTCATATTGCCGAGGCCAATCAGTCGGTAAAAGCGAATAAATGGGAAAGAAATCGCTTTATCGGCACAGAAGTTTATAAAAAGAACCTAGGAGTCGTCGGTTTAGGTAAAATTGGCTCCCACGTCGCCAAAGTTGCTAGATCCCTAGGCATGAAAATTCTCGCCTACGATCCCTTTATTTCCAAAGAACGCGCCGATCAACTCGGTTGCACCCTAGTGGATCTGGAATTACTCTTTGCCGAGTCCGATTTTATCACCCTCCACGTCCCGAAAACTGCCGAAACCCAGCATCTCATCGGTCGGGAAACCATCGCGAAGATGAAACCCTCGGTCCGCATCATTAACTGTTCCCGCGGCGGCATTATCGACGAGTTGGCTTTAATTGAAGCCCTCGAATCCGGTAGAATCGCCGGGGCAGCCTTGGATGTGTTTGAACAGGAACCTTTAGGCGAATCTAGATTAAGAGAATTGTCTAACGTCATCCTCACTCCCCACCTAGGTGCCTCGACTACGGAAGCACAGGTTAATGTGGCCATTGATGTGGCCGAACAAATTCGCGATGTCCTCCTCGGTTTGCCAGCGCGTTCGGCCGTTAATATCCCCGGACTAACTCCCGATGTTATGGAAAAACTGCGCCCTTACCTGCAATTAGCGGAAACTATGGGTAATCTCGTCAGTCAGTTGGCAGGAGGTCGCTGTGACTCGTTAAATGTCCGTTTACAGGGAGAATTGGCCAATAAAGACAGTCAACCTCTGGTGGTGGCGGCCATTAAGGGTTTACTTTCCCAAGCCCTCCGGGAACGGGTAAACTATGTTAATGCGGCGATCGAAGCTAAGGAACGCGGTATCCGGGTAATCGAAACCCGTGATGCTTCGACCCGCGACTATTCGGGATCGATTCATTTGGAAGCTAATGGTTCCATGGGGACCCATTCCGTCACCGGAGCGCTGTTAAGTACGGGAGAAATCCGCATTACTGACCTCGATGAGTTCCCAATTAACGTGCCACCGAGTAATCATATGTTATTCACCCTTCACCAGGATATGCCCGGTATTATCGGCAAAATTGGCGCACTTTTAGGCAGTTTTAATGTCAATATCGCCAGTATGCAGGTAGGACGCAAAATTATTCGCGGTGACGCAGTTATGGCCCTGAGTCTCGATGATCCTTTACCAGAAGGTCTTCTCTCGGAAATTACTAAAGTCCCCGGTATCCGTGATGCTTACACAGTAAAACTCTAGATTAAATCAGTAATCAGTAATCAGTAATCAGTAATCAGTAATCAGTAATCAGTGAAAAAGATGCGGCCTCTAAGCTAACAGGCTTTAAGAAACGAGATTTTATGGCACAAGTGACCAAGTGACCCAAGATTATTTTCAATCTTCGCCGAGAAAATCTGAATAAAGCCTACGCAAACTTTGAGATTAAGCAATAGCCTTTATGAATTTCTAATATCACGAATTGCTTACATTAATTTTAGGGAGTCTAACTATGTCAGTAAGTTATATTTCTCAGAAGATCAAGTCTAAAACTTTGGAGACAACTACAGAGGCAATAATCGAGGATGAAAAACTGGAAATTCTCACGGATAACCAATTAGGAATCAAGGAAATAAAGGTTATTAATGATTGAGATTGACCAACTTTTGCCGTTAAATAGACTCCTACATCTTCACGAGGAATTACTCCCAAAGCCTCCATTTCAGCTAACTCAAAATCATCAATCTGGACATAAAAAAACTTGAAGTTTTGCCAAATCCTTCCAATTATTTCTCCACTCCAATCTTTATTTTTTAAACGTTTAGCAACTCTGATAATTTGGTCAATAAGTTCTTCAGAAATTATTACCCCCACAGGATTATCGTTTGGGGCTTCCCAACCTAACCATTGTAGAATTAAACCTTCAGGACTTTCTAGCTCAACTGCACCGATTAAATAAACATTAGTGTCTAAAAAAATTAATTCAGGAATTTTCGTCATTGTATTGAATCTTGTTTTTGTTGACGTTCTTGAGATATTTCCCGTTTAATATCTTGGACAAGATCAACAATTTTCTCTCTTGAATCATAACCTGCTTCGGTCAAAGATTGTTTTAACTCCTGTTGTAATTGTTCTGCTGACATTAAAGGATGTTGTTGATATTTACTGATTTGTTGCCAAAAGTTATTAATCTCTGTTTCTGTTTCTTCCCAAAGAATGATAACTCTTACCGAACTGGGTGGAGTCCCTTTAATTGGGTGGTCTAAAGATAATTGACCTACCTTATCGATCTTTCCAGTAGATTGAATTGCTTTCATAGTTATAAAGACTTTGGCCAACGACTTTTATTTGCATGACCTATTCTATCACTACTTCACTCAGACAAAATCTCACAAAGAAATATTTGGTAACAAATTATCACAAAAAGCTTGACAAGTGCTTAAACATCAGCTTAAACTCCCCGTCAAGTCAAATTTCACCTTAAATTCTGGAGAAACAAACCATGACTAAGAAAAACCTCAAACCCCAACAAGCCGCTCCTGTCCAACGGGAAAATACCGCTACCGTCTCTCGTGATGGTAATGCGAGCGCTCAACTTGGTTGGGGAACTTTTTGTGTGGGAGAGGATGGGGAGGGCAATTGGATGGAAGTACGAACTGCCGTTTGCGGGAGACGACGCAGAGTAGTTCCCCCTGTTCGAGCATCGGACTTCAAATCATGTCAAAAGTCTTTTTCTGCTTGCCAGGGTGCGCGGTTTGCCTCTATGAATTGACGTACAATCCTTGTTAGTTTAGGGTTTTCTGTTACCTGGCACGTGGGAGAAGCTTCTTGAGTAGGGGAGAGGGGGAGTAAGGGAGTAGAGGTTTTTGCTCTTCAAAGGTTTAAGTGTGCCGCACAGATGCGAGAACCGCTATATCTCGCAGTCTGTCCAAAATCTGTTGAAATTATAAGATGCTAAAAAGTCTGCGCTATAATACTCAGCTAGGATGATATAAAAGTAATTATGGAGAAGCAATGAACACTATCCAACTGACACCAGAAATAGAAAATTTGATTGCTCAACAAATTAAAACAGGCAAATATCAAGATGATTTAGCCGTTATTCAAGAGGGATTGCGTTTATTGGCAGAAAGAGACAGAATTTATCGAGGAAGATTTGAGCAATTGAAACAGGAAGTCATGATTGGTGTGCAAGAGTTAAGGCGTGGAGAAAGTTTTGATGGTAGAGAATTTATTAACAGATTAAAAGCCACAAATCTTCAGGATAGTGGCTATTGAATTATGACGGTTATTTTAATATCTTCAAAGGCTAAAGAAGATTTAGAAATTATCAACGCTCGCATTGCTTATTCTAATATTCAAGCTGCCAATCAGTTGCTAGATAAGATTCTTGATAAATTTGAAATCTTAGCTAGTTTTCCTAATATGGGAAAAAACAGGAATGAATTGATTATGGGTTTACGAAGTTTTCCTGTAGAAGATTATCTAATCTTTTATTTTCCTCTTGAAAACGGAATTGAAATCGCAAGAGTAGTTAGTGGATATAGAGATTTAGATGCTATGTTTGATCTTGATTAAGAAAGTGATCGCACCAAGCTAAGGGTATCATTCTTCCCTGCTCCCCAGTATTTGTATCTGGTGGTTTTTTTCTTCTGGAAATTTAAACAGAAAAACTGTAATGACATTAAACATAGATAAAAAACTATAACAAAGATAGATAAAAACTCAGAATAAAACTCTTGACTCCAGATCAAAAACTATAACAAAGATAGATAAAAACTCAGAATAAAACTCTTGACTCGGCAGAAAAAAGGTAGTACAATGGAACCGACAAAATTGGAGGATTTTCCACCATGAAAACTAAAAAACTGACACCCCGTAACTCTGCTCCCGTCCAACGGGAAAATACCGCTACCGTCTCTCGTGAAGGCAATGCGATCGCCTATAACAATTAATTTTGCTATCATTTATTTATGAAATTTGAATGGGACGAGAGCAAAAACCAAAGTAACCTTATCAAACATGGATTTGACTTTGCAGATGCTTATCGTATCTTTAACCTACCTATGGTTGTTGAATTGGATGAGCGAGAGAATTATGGAGAAGATCGCTTTGTTGCTATTGGTTTATTAGATGGACGAGTTGTCGTTATTGTCTATACTGAACCTGACGCTCAAACAATTCGTATTATTTCTTTAAGAAAAGCATTATCTTATGAACGAAAATATTATGAACAATATCTCAAAAACAGATTGGAATAGAATTGATGAAATGACAGATGAGGATATTGACACTTCTGATATTCCTCCTCTATCAGAGGATTTTTGGGCTAAAGCACAACTACGAATGCCTAATCCTTCTGTTACTGTAGAAGTTGAAGTCGATCCAGAAACTTTGGCCTGGTTTCAATCCCAAGGAGAAACGGCACAACAACAAATGTCTGTCGCGTTAAAAATTTATGCCCAAGCAAATAAGGCTTGTTCTTCATCTACAACTACTAATCGCTAAAAGTAGGTAGGCTGGTTCTTCGACAGTGCAACCCAACTCTAATTGAGAGAAAAAAATCTTCTTTATCTTCCCCCCTGTAGGGGGGACTGAGGGGGGTAGCTATTTTATTAAGAGAAAAAATGTGATTTGCAAAATTTACTCTTTCTTAACAAAAATTGACCTAGAAACTATTGACATTTATGGGAATTTAATCTAGAAATATTAACAATAAACTTACTGGAGGATTTTCCACCATGAAAACCAAGAAACTAACACCCCGTAACTCTGCTCCCGTCCAACGGAAAAATACCGCTACCGTCTCTCGTGATGGTAATGCGATCGCTCCGAATTGGAATTGGGTATTATTTTACGCAACGGAATCCATTTGCGGGAGACGATGCGGAGTAATCCCCCTGATTTTAGCACGAACTTCAAATCATGTCAAAAGTCTTTTTCTGCTTGCCAGGGTGCGCGGTTTGCCTCTATGAATTGACGTACAACCCTTGTTAATTCCGTGCTTTCTGTTACCCTCGAAGAAGCAGGGGAGTGGGGGAGAGGTTATTTTTTTTCCCACTCGCTCCTTTCCTTCGCTCAAGAGTGCTAGAAGATTTAGCTAAGGCGATCGCCGTTTATTGTTGTGCGATCACCGTTTTGTTAAGTGAGAAAGTATGAATCGCAAACTTTACTTTAATAAGTTATTTAACTATGAATATTACTCTAAATTCCGAACAAGAACAGTTTATTCAATCCCAAATTGCTAAGGGAAAATATTTGAATATTCAGCAGGTGATTGATTCTGCTTTAAAATTGCTAGAAAAACAGGACCAAAGTTATGAACAATGGCTAGATAAAACTCGCCAAAAAGTTAAGATTGGTTTAGAACAATTAGAAAGAGGTGAGAAGGTTGATGGTGAAATTGTTATTGCTCAATTAGAATCTAAATTTCAGAGGATGAGAGAGGAAAATTTTCATGAGCAAATATAGCCTGTCTCGAGAAGCAATTCGTGATTTATATGAGCTCTCTACTTATTTTTCTCGGGTCAGTATAGAAGCAGGAGAACGCTTTGTTCAACGATTTTCTGATAAGTGTAAAAACTTAATTAAATTTCCTAGTATGGGACGCAGTTATGCTGAAATTATGCCTAATTTACGAGGTGTTCCTCTTGAGAATTATATTATTTTCTATCAAGTTAATGCTGAAGAAATTCAAATTGTTAGGGTTGTTAGTGGATACCGTGATTTAGAGTCTCTTTTTTCGGATGAGGAATAAGTGAGGAGGAAAGTTAATAGGATCGCTGTTGTTTGTTTTTTTCTCACTTCTTGAGCTTCCCCCCTGTAGGGGGGACTGAGGGGAGTAGCCATTGTGTTAAGAGAGAAAATGTGATTTGCAAAATTTACTCTTTCTTAACAAAAATTGACCTAAAAACTATTGACATTGTTGGCACTGTCATCGAAAATATTAACAATAAACTTATTGAAAAAATGTTTATGAAAACTGTTGACAAAACTCAGGTAAAAGATAATTTACTATAATTGTTGCAAAATGTGGAGTTAGAAGGCGAAGAGATTGTAGTGATCGAGGGGAATAAGCCAGTGGCGAGAATTTCACCCTATCGAAAAAGTCATTCAACTGCGGAGTTATTTAAGACTATGCGAGGAAAAGTTCGGTATTTTGAAGATTTAACTACTCCGACAACTGAAGAATGGCAGGAAGTATAAAAATTGTTCTTGATACTTGCGCTTTAATTTGAGCGATTCATATAGGAGAAAAACAATGAAACTGAAAGTTATCATCCACGAAGCAGAAGAAGGAGGATTTTGGGCGGAAGTACCTGCTATTCCAGGATGTGCTACTCAAGGAGAAACCTTTGAGGAACTCCTACAAAATCTCTACGAGGCGATTGAAGGTTGTCTGTCTGTAGATATAGATGACATCGCAACTGATCGCAAAACCAGAATTTTGGAAATAGCTGTATGAAATCTATTTCTGGAAAAGCATTTGCCAAGATTTTGCAGCGCAAAGATTGGACTTTACTAAGGATTCAGGGGAGCCATCACGTTTATTGTCAGCCTAACAATCCAACCCGTATATCTATTCCCATTCACGGTAATAAAGATTTAAAGGTGGGATTGCTTAAACATTTTCTGAAACAAGCTCAACTCACAGAGGAAGATCTTGAATGACTTATAATCCTCGTTTATTGTTGTGCGATCGCCGTTTTGTTAAGTGAGAAAGTGCAATAATTCGCAAACTTTACTTTTTCTTAACAAGAATTTACCTAAAACCCCTTGACATTGTTGGTGGTCTGATTTTTTATTAAAAATAAACTTTTATTTACTGGGTTATGCTTAAAGAAAACAACCTTATTAGATAAGGAGTTAGAGCAATTGTTATTACCTAATCGAGAAAATGCTTTTATTCAGCCAGAAAAACTCACTAATTATTTACTTTCAGAAACTCACTCTATTGGTAAATCAAAAGCCAAGTTTTTTCGTGAACTCGGTTTTAATGAGAAAAATGTAACACTTTTAGAACAGGAACTATCAAAAATAGTCAAAAACCAAGATATTACTGAGGTTATTAATACAGAACATGGGACTAAATATATAATAATAGGAACAATTAACACTCCCAAAAATAAATCAGTTGCTATTCTTACAGTCTGGATTATTGATCTAGGCAAAGATACGCCAAGATTTGTTACTGCTCGACCATTTTCAGAAAATAAAGGCTAACTCAGAATTATGATCAAAGAGCTAGATGTAATTACTTTAACCCATGACATTCAAGAACATGGTTTAAAAAAGGGAACTCAAGGCGCGATTGTTCATTGTTATAATGATCAACAGGCTTATGAGGTAGAGTTTGTCAATGATGAAGGGGAAACCTTGGCTATATTGACTTTAGGAAAAGCTGATATTCAATTAGAACAAGAATTAGTCATCAGCGAAGTTTTAGAAATCATCAATACTTTACCCCCCAATTTATTAAGAGAGGTAAGAGATTTTGCAAGAGTTTTACAGCACAGGAATTAAATAATTAACTTTTGCTCAAGAGTGCTAGAAGATTTAGCCAATGCGATCGCCTTTTCTCGTTGTGCGATCGCCGTTTTGTTAAGTCAGAAAGTGCAATAATTCGCAAACTTTACTTTTTCTTAACAAAAATTCACCTAAAACCCATTGACATTATAGATACTCTCTTAAGGCAAAAGTGTGAAAGCAGAGCAGTGTGCTGGTTGGTAGATGCTAAAGTCGCGACGATCTAGGGTTAGAATGGTGTCGAGTCTGTAGCGTTCAGCGATCGCCATTACCGAAGCATCCACAAAATCGATGCGGCTATCTTGATACTGACGGAGAATAGCAGCAGTTCGGGCAATATCTTCAGGGATTAAGCCAATAACTTTAAAGCGGCTAATCGGTAGTGACTCCAGGAATTTGAGCAACTGAACCGTACCAGCATCTCGATCGATAAGATAGGCTACTTCGGCCAGTACTGTTTGTGGTAGATAGATTTGGCGTTGTTGAGCATACGGCTTTTACAGCGGTATGCTGTTTATCTCTTTGGTTGGCAAGCGCAACGACAAATCCGGTATCGGTAACGCTGGTCATGGCTTGGTTGTCCATCCCGATTTGGGTCGGATTTCTGCTGCGAGGATGTCTTCAGCGTTGGTAGCGAGATCCGGTGAACCGGAGTAGAGTCCAACAATGGGGTCTTCATTGATGCTTAAGGGTTCTTGTTGTTGAAGCTGAATGTATTGCCGAATTGCTTCATCCAGTAAGGCTTCTAAGGGTTTATGTTGCTGGTCGGCAAGGGTTAGCAGTTTGGCTAGGGTATCTGGATTAGGTTTCCAGTTAAGAGTAATGTCTAGCATGGTGGCGTTGCATCCTTAAATAAAAATTTATTGGAGGATTTTCCACGCGGAGTAATCCCCCTTATTTTAGCACGAAATCATGTCAAAAGTCTTTTTCTGCTTGCCAGGGTGCGCGGTTTGCCTCTATGAATTGACGTACAATCCTTGTTACAGTGGGGGAAACTCTTGAGCGAAGTGATTAAAAAAGTCGGGGATTTTCTTAAACTCTGAGAATCAAAATCAAAGACATAAATCCCCGACTTTTCATCTTTAGTTGCTGAGATTCAGATTAAAAAAGTCGGGGATTTTCTTAAACTCTGAGAATCAAAATCAAAGACATAAATCCCCGACTTTTCATCTTTAGTTTGACAAAAATTCACCTAAAACCCCTTGACATTGTTGGTACTGTGATCTAAATTATTAACAATAAACTTATTGGAGGATTTTCCACCATGAAAACCAAGAAACTGACACCCCGTAACTCTGCTCCCGTCCAACGGGAAAATACCGCTACCGTCTCCCGTGATGGTAATGCGATCGCTCAACTTGGTTGGGGAACTTTTTGTGTGGGAGAGGATGGGGATGGCAATTGTGAAGAGTGGTACGAACTGCCTTTTGCGGGAGACGACGCGGAGTAGTTCCTCCCGTTCTAGCACGAGCTTCAAATCATGTCAAAAGTCTTTTTCTGCTTGCCAGGGCGCGCGGTTTGCCTCTATGAATTGACGTACAACCCTTGTTACAGTGGGGGAAACTCTTGAGCGAAGTGATTAAAAAAGTCGGGGATTTTCTTAAACTCTGAGAATCAAAATCAAAGATATACATAAATCCCCGACTTTTCATCTTTAGTTGCTGAGATTCAGATTAAAAAAGTCGGGGATTTTCTTAAACTCTGAGAATCAAAATCAAAGACATAAATCCCCGACTTTTCATCTTTAGTACATTGTTGGCACTGTGATCTAAATAAATGATACAGCTAAAAGAGTTCACAGTTTTTATCACCATCAAGATATTTTACTTAATATGTGGGTAGGTATTACTCAAAAAGAATTAGAAAAAACGAGGATTGAGAATATTAGACTTTATTATTATAAGTATTTTGGAATGGAGTAAATTTTATGTTAACCACAAAACCCCGCTTTCAAACCTTCGATGAATATCTACATTATGAGGATAATTCAGAGGAACACTATGAATTATTTAACGGAGAATTGGTAGAAATGCCACCAGAATCAGGACTTAACTTTGAAATCGCTAACTTTCTTTTTCTCAAATTTGCCTTACTTGTTGGACATCGGAGAGTGAGAGGACATGGTTTAGAATTAGAAGTGAGAGGCGAACCGAAAAACCGTTACCCTGACTTAACCATTATTCGAGAAGAACATATTCAATTACTCTCCCAGAGAAATACGATTCTTCTTGCCATGGCACCCCCCTTATTAGTCCTTGAAGTGGTTAGTCCGGGGGAAATCCAAAGAGAGAGAGATTACATCGCTAAAAGAAGCCAATATCAAGATTGTGGGATTCCCGAATACTGGATAGTTGATCCCCAAACTCAAACCATTTTAGTCTTAGAATTAAGAGGAAATACTTATACAGAAATTGGTAATTTTAGCAATGATGACTTAGTAAAATCTTCTGTATTTGGTCAACTTAATTTAAAAGTTTCTCAAGTATTTAATTAGGCAAATTAACCCCCATGATTACCGTCGAACCCATTACCTTAGCCAAGTCTCCTCAAACAATTCCACGCCTAGAAAATGGAGACAAGCTTACTCGTCGTGAATTTGAGCGTAGATATAAGGCTATGCCAAATCTGAAAAAGGCAGAACTGATTGAAGGAATTGTTTATATTATGGCTTCTCCTCTCAGAATTAAGAACCATGGTGAACCCCATGCTGATATTATAGGTTGGCTAAGTGTCTATAAAGCCTTTACTCCTAATCTGCAATTAGGCGATAATTGTACGGTTCGTCTTGATGCGGACAATGAACCTCAACCCGATGCACTATTAAGAATTAAAAATGGTGGACAATCAACGATTAGTGAGGATGGTTATGTCGAAGGTGCGCCAGAGTTAATCGTCGAAAT